>DATGHJ010000488.1:0-6305 GCA_035308085.1 Trinickia sp.
CTCGGCTACGCGCAACGCAACGGACAGCGCGTGCGCGCTTCTCAGCGTGAGATCAATCGCGTGCGGCGCAACATCGGAATGGTGTTCCAGCAGTTCAATCTGTGGCCGCATTTGAGCGCGCTCGAAAACGTGATGGAAGCGCTCCTGCGCGTGCGTCGACTGCCGCGCGACGAAGCGCGCCGCCGTGCGAACGCGATGCTGGAAACGGTTGGGCTCTCCGACAAGGGCGATGCGCGCCCGGCGAAACTTTCGGGCGGCCAGCAACAACGCGTCGCCATCGCGCGCGCGCTCGCGATGGAACCGCACATCATGCTGTTCGACGAGCCGACCTCGGCCCTCGATCCGGAGCTCGTCGGCGAGGTGCTGCAGGTGATGAAGCAGCTTGCCCGTGACGGGATGACGATGGCCGTCGTCACGCACGAAATGGGGTTCGCCGCGCAGGTCGCAGACAAGGTGGTGTTTATCGATCAAGGGCGCATTGCGGTGCAAGGCAACCCGCACGCAGTCTTTCATGACGCGCAGCATCCGCGGCTGCGCCAGTTCCTGCAGAACTATTTGGACCGCAACGCGTTCTGGAGCCGCGGCGCCGACGGAGAACCGGCGTGAGCGGCACCCGCTCCTTCCTCGCGACGCTGGCGGCGCCTCACAAGCGCAGGCTGCCGCGCGCGAGCAGCCAGGCCGGAGCACCGCTTGCCCGTTACGAGCAGGTGAAAGCCTACATCCGCGAGACGATCGAAGCGGGCACGTGGCAGCCCGGCGACCGCATTCCGTCGGAGATCGACCTGGTCACGTCGCTCGGCATGTCGCGCATGACCATCAACCGCGCGCTGCGTGAGCTCACCCACGAAGGCTGGCTGACACGGACGTCGGGCGTCGGGACGTTCGTCGCCGCGGCCAAGCCGCAATCGACGCTCCTGATGATCGCGCACATCGGCGACGAAATCCGCGCCCGCGGTCACGAGTACACGTACGAGACGTTGCTCACGCAGCGCGAGACGGCGCCGCTCGTCGTGTCGAATGCGCTCGGCCTGCCGGCGGGCGCGTCGGTGTTTCATGTGATCTGCGTGCATCGGGAAAACGGCTTGCCGGTGCAACTCGAAGACCGATACGTGAACCCGGCCGTGGCGCCCGACTTCATCACACAGGACTTTTCGACGATCCGGCCGTCCGAGTACCTATACGCGGCCGTGCCGGTGCATGACATCGAACACGTTGTCGACGCAGCGCTGCCGACACGCCCCGAAGCGGACCTGCTGCAAGTGCTCGCCAGCGAACCCTGCCTGACCCTCGTGCGCCGCACATGGACGAATGGCGTCGCGGTGACGTACGCGCGCTTCGTGCATCCGGGTTCGCGCTATCGGCTGGGTTGCCGGTTCACGCCGGATGTCGCACAACGGCAAAGCTGAAGGACCCGCACGGTGCAGTTTCCCGGATTGCTCCGATGAACCGACCTTCATTTTCGACTCAACTCGCGACCATCCTGTGGCTCACGGCTATCCGGCGCGAGGGCGAGCGTGTACGCTTTTTCCAGTTCCTCGTGGTGGGTGGAGTCGTGATGCTGCCGACGCTCCTGGTCGCACTTGGCGCACGATTGCTGACAGGCGCGTAACCCGCAAGATCAAACGGGTCAACCTTGGCAAATGGAGTTACATGCTGCGCAGTGCGGTGAAATCGGCGATACGGATCAGCTTGCCTTGCATTTCGATGATCCCGCGCTTTTGGAAGCGCGACAGCATGCGGCTCACGGTTTCGAGCGTCATGCCGAGATAGCTGCCCATTTCCTGGCGCGTCAGGCGCAGATGGAATTCGCTCGGCGAATAACCACGCTTTGCGTTGCGCTCCGAGACGTCGAGCAGGAACGTGGCGACGCGCTCTTCGGCGTTCAGCGAGCCGAGCAGCATCATCTGCGACGTTTCGCGCACGATTTGCTCGCCCATCAGCTTGTGCAGGCGGTGCTGCATCGAGGCGGTCTCGCGGCACAGGGTTTTCAGGGCGTCGTAAGGAATGGTGCAGACCGAGCTGTCTTCCAGCGCGATGGCGTTGCAGGTGTGCGTGTCATTGCTGATGCCGTCGAGACCGAGCGCTTCGCCGGCGAGATGGATGCCGGTGACCTGCTCGCGGCCGTCGCGGTGCGTGAGGACGGTTTTCAGCGAGCCGGAGCGGACCGCGTACAGATTGCTGAACGGCTCGCCCGAACGGTATAGCGTGGCGCCGCGCTTGACGGTTTGCGCGGTGCAGATGAGCGCTTCGAGCTTCGGTATTTCTTCGGCCGAGAGACCCTGGGGCAGGCACAAATGGCGCATGGAGCAGCTCGAGCAATTGGCGTTTTTGCGCACTGCCGGGGTGGGGCGCGCAGCCGCGCGGTTAATCGGAACGACCGTGTTGGCCGGAATATCCGGGTTGCGCGGGTTGCGTAAGGGGACGACGGTAGGAGTCCGCATGATCGGTAAAATTGATGTTATTCACGTTGAAGTTATTGTCCCACCTCAAGCCCTGTCCATTTAGCGACATAACGCCGCGTTGGACCGATACGAATCCTTGCGCGGCGTCATGACATAACGAGCGCATCGCGTATATAGCGTGCGCGCGCTCATTCGACTAAGCGGGGCGGTGCAGCGGACGGAATCAAAAGCACGGGTAAGGCAGATTGACGCACGCAGCGCTCGGCGAGGCTGCCGATGATCAACCCGTGGACGTCGCGGCCTCCGAGCGTCCCCATCACCGGTGTATGGCGGCGGTTTCTCGAAAAGATTAAATGGATGATGTGAGAATTCGGGCCGTCGTTCGACGCCGACCCGCCGTCGTGCGAAGATCGACACCTGCGATTACCGAGAAGGCCTCTCATGACAGACAACTCCCGCCGCTACCCGGACCCGGCCGTCCGGGTGCTCGATCCACGCTTTAACGCGCTGCGTGTGGCATCGGCGTCGGTCGAATGCTTGTATCAGGGCGCGCGCTGGTCCGAAGGGCCGGTATGGTTCGGCGACGGGCGCTATGTTCTGTGGAGCGACATTCCGAACAACCGGATGCTGCGCTGGGATGAAGCGACAGGCGCGGTCAGCGAGTTTCGCAAGCCGTCGAACAACGCCAACGGCAATACGCGCGACCGCGAGGGCCGCCTCGTGACCTGCGAGCACTTGACGCGGCGCGTGACGCGCACCGAATACGACGGCTCGATCACCGTGCTCGCCGAGCGCCACCAGGGCAAGCGCTTGAATTCGCCGAACGACGTGATCGTGAAATCGGACGGCTCGATCTGGTTCAGCGATCCGACTTTCGGCATCGACAGCTTCTACGAGGGGGAACAGCAGGAATCCGAACTGGTTTGCGCCGTCTATCGCATCGATGGACGGACGGGCGAGCTGTCCATCGTCGCCGACGATCTCGCGGGCCCCAACGGTCTTGCGTTTTCGCCGGACGAATCGATTTTGTACGTCGTCGAATCGCGCGGCGAACCGCGCAAGATCCGCGCGTACGACGTTGGCGCGGACGGCGCGTCGATCGAGAACGGCCGTGTGCTGATCGACGCCGGTGCCGGGACGCCGGACGGCTTTCGCGTCGACGTCCACGGCAACCTGTGGTGCGGCTGGGGCATGGGGACCGACGAACTCGACGGCGTGCGGGTTTTCACGCCGCAAGGCGAGGCGATCGGCCATATCGCGCTGCCAGAGCGCTGCGCGAACGTCTGCTTCGGCGGTCGCCACCGCAATCGTCTTTTCATGGCGGCAAGCCACGGGCTCTATTCGTTGTATGTGAACACGCAAGGCGTGAAGGGCGGGTGAGCGGCGTGATCGACGGCGAAAGCGGTAACGACAGCGACAGCGACGGCGACGAAGGCGGCCTCGACCCGGCCATCGCCGCGCTGCTGATGCAATTGCACGAAGCCTCGCGGACGGTGCCGGCGAAGGCGTGGTCGCTCGCCAAGTTGAGCAAGCGCTCGGCACTGCCGATGAGCACGCTGCGCCGGCTGCTCGTGCAGTTGGAGGCGGCTGGCCTGGTCGAGATGACCATCGCCGACGACGGCACCGGCAGCGCGGGCCTGACTGACGAAGGCCGTCATCTTTGCGTCGAACTCTTTGGTGCATGATGTTGACGCGACCGCGCTAGCGCGCGGCTGCACCGAAAGCCGTCCGTCAAAAACCGAACCGCCATGCCCAAAGCCGCGCCCCCCGATCTTCACGATGCCCCGGGACCGGGACGCGCGCTCGCACGCCGCTATCCGCGCGGGCTCCACATCGAGCCGCATTCGCACGATTGGGCCCAGGTGCTGTACGCCGTCTCGGGCGTGATGTGGGTGGAGGTCGGCCAGGAGGCGCTGCTCGTGCCGCCGCAGCGGGCCGTCTGGCTGCCGGCGGGCACCGTGCACTCGATCCGGATGATGAGCGCCGTCGAGATGCGCAACGTCTATCTGCGCGCGCCATTTGTGCGGCATCTGAGCCGGCAGTGCGACGTGTTCGAGATCAATGGGCTGCTAAGAGAGCTGATCACGACGATCGCCGAGCATGAAGGCGAGCGCGATCGGGCTTATCTCGACGCCGCTTATCGGATGGTCGTCCTCGAACTCGAGAACGCGCCGCGCTATTCGCTGCGGATTGCCCTGCCCAGCGCGTCGGACCGGCGTCTCGAATCACTCTGCCGCGCCGTGATCGACAACCCGTCGATCGACATCAGTTTCGAGCAGCATGCCGAGTCCGTCGGCGCGAGCGTGCGCACGCTCGCACGGCTTTTCACGCGTGAGCTGGGCATCGGCTTTGCCGAGTGGCGGCGGCAGGTTCAGTTGGCGGTCGCGGTGTCGCGTCTGGCGGAAGGGCGCTCGGTCAGCAGCGTCGCGCGTTCGCTCGGCTACCTGCCGAGCAGCTTCAGCGACATGTTTCGACGCGAGCTCGGCGTGCCGCCCACTGAGTTCTATCCGCATCAAACGCTCAAGGCCGCGAGCGCCGAAACCGCCGATCCCGCCGATCCGCTCGACGAATAGCCATACGCCTTCGCGAGAACTCTGTCCGAAAATCGAAAGCACTTGTCAGTACGTCTGGATGCCGGTCATCTAGACTTCGGTCGTGCGCTGCATTCGGCAGCCGACCCCCACTAGGAGCGTTTCGCCATGAAAGCGATTCAAGTCAAGTCGTTCGGCCGTCCCGAAGTCCTCGAAACCGCGGATGTTCCCACGCCGGCGAGCGACGGCGATTCCGCTGTCGTGCGGGTCGTGAGCGCGTCGGTCAATCCGAGCGACGTCAAGAACGTGTCGGGCCATTTCGACCATACGATGCTGCCGCGCATTCCCGGGCGCGATTTCAGCGGCGTGGTCGTCGAGGGGCCTGCCGAGTGGATCGGCGCCGAGGTTTGGGGAACGGGCGGCGATATCGGCTTCACGCGCGACGGCACGCACGCCGAGTTCATCAAGATTCCCGTCGCGGCGCTGTCGCGCAAGCCGGCGAAGCTCAGCCACGACGAAGCGTCGGCGATCGGCGTGAACTTCGTCGTCGCGTGGCTCGGCGCGGTCGACTACGCGCAGCTGGCCGCAGGCGAAACGATCGCGGTGATCGGCGTGAGCGGCGGGGTGGGCGGCGCGGTCACGCAGATTGCCAAGGCGTGCGGCGCGCGCGTGATCGGCGTGGCGCGCGAGCAGCCCGCGGAAGGCTCGCCCGCGGCGCAACTGATGGACGAATTCGTGCTGCTCGACGACTCGGCTATCGAGCGCGTCAAGGCGCTTACGGACGGCGGCGTGGATGTGGTGTTCGACGCGGTCGGCGGCGTCGCGTTCGAGACCGCGTTGAAGCTCGCCAAGCGCCGTGGCCGCGTCGTGGAAATCAGCGCTACGGGCAAGCGCCGCGTCGAATTCGATCTGATCGATTTCTACCACAACGAAACGCAGCTCTTCGGCGCGGACAGCGCGAAGTTGGGCGTTGCCGAATCGGCACGCTTGATGACGGCGCTCGCCGAAGGTTTCGACAGCGGCAAGCTGACGGCGCCGGTGATCGCGGAACGCTTTGCGCTAAGCGAGGCGCGCGCAGCCTACGCGGCGGTGGCGGCCGGTACCGCCGGACGCGTCGTCATCAACATGTGAGGGCTTTGCATGGGATCGGTCCAAGCGCCAAAGCGCCAAGTCCGATCGGTGCTCTGCACGGGGCTGGCCTAAGCGATAAAGCGCTAAGGCGAGCCGACAAAGGAGCCGGAAATGAAACCTTATCTAGTCTCGCTTGCGCTCGGTTTGCTCGTCGGCGTGATTTACAGTGTGTTCGGCGTGCGATCCCCGGCGCCGCCGGCAATCGCGCTCGTCGGCCTGTTCGGGATGCTGGGGGGAGAGC
>DATGHJ010000489.1:0-18212 GCA_035308085.1 Trinickia sp.
ATCGTGCAGGACGTCTTCGGCCGCGATCGTCTCCGGCCGGATCCGCGAATCGGCGAACGCGACGTCTTCGGGCACTTTCGGCGACAGGTGGTGACACACCATCAGCATGTCGAGGTGCTCGTCGAGCGTGTTGACGGTGTAGGGGCGCGTCGGATTCGTCGACGACGGCAGCACGTTCGCTTCGCCGCAGACCTTGATGATGTCCGGCGCGTGGCCGCCGCCCGCCCCCTCGGTGTGGTACGTGTGGATCGTGCGGCCCTTGAACGCCGCAACCGTCGCTTCGACAAAGCCCGCTTCGTTCAGCGTATCGGTGTGGATCGCGACCTGCGTGTCGGTGTCGTCGGCGACCGAAAGGCAGTTGTCGATCGCGGCGGGCGTCGAGCCCCAGTCCTCGTGCAGTTTGAGACCGATCGCGCCCGCCGCGATCTGCTCGGTCAGCGGCTCGGGCAGGCTCGCGTTGCCCTTGCCGGTGAAGCCGATGTTGATCGGCCAGCCGTCGGCGGCCTGCAGCATGCGCTCGAGATGCCACGGGCCCGACGTGCAGGTCGTCGCGTTGGTGCCCGTAGCTGGCCCGGTGCCGCCGCCGATCATCGTCGTCACACCCGAAGCCAGCGCTTCGTCGATTTGCTGCGGCGCGATGAAGTGGATGTGCGTATCGATGCCGCCCGCCGTGACGATCAGCCCTTCGCCCGCGATCACCTCCGTCGAGGCGCCGATCGCGATCGTCACGTCCGGCTGGATGTCGGGGTTGCCCGCCTTGCCGATCGCCCAGATGCGGCCGTTCTTGATGCCGATATCGGCCTTCACGATGCCCCAGTGATCGAGGATTACCGCGTTCGTGACGACGGTGTCGGCGACGTCGGCGGCAAGCCGCTGCGACTGGCCCATGCCGTCGCGGATCACCTTGCCGCCGCCGAATTTCACTTCCTCGCCGTAGACGGTGTAGTCGCGCTCGATCTCGATCAGGAGCTCGGTGTCGGCGAGCCGGACGCGGTCGCCGGTCGTGGGGCCGAACATCTCCGCGTACGCGCGGCGGCCGATGCGTAGTGTCATGGTTGAACGTCCAGAAGAAGGGTTACAGCGGCCCCATTACCTTGCCGTTGAATCCGTAGACGACACGGTTGCCCGCAAGCGCGACCAGTTCGACCGTGCGCTCCTGGCCCGGCTCGAAGCGCACGGCGGTGCCCGCCGCAATGTTCAGCCGAAAGCCACGCGCTTTCTCGCGATCGAACGAGAGGGCATCGTTGACTTCGTAGAAGTGGTAGTGCGAGCCGATCTGCACGGGGCGGTCGCCCGTGTTCGCGACGGTCAGCGTAAGGGTCTCGCGGCCTGCGTTCAGTTCGTGTTCGCCGTCGTCGGTGAGGATTTCGCCGGGGATCATCTTGTGCGTGCCTTCACGGAATCGGATGGTGAACGGTGACGAGCTTCGTGCCGTCCGGAAACGTCGCTTCGACCTGGATGTCGGGAATCATCTCCGGAACGCCTTCCATGACGTCGTCGCGCGTGAGCAGCGTCGTGCCGTAGTGCATCACTTCGGCGACCGTCTTGCCGTCGCGCGCCGCTTCCATCAGCGCCGCCGAAATGTAGGCGACGGCTTCCGGATAGTTGAGCTTCAGGCCGCGTGCGCGGCGGCGCTCGGCGAGCAGCGCCGCGGTGAAGATCAGGAGCTTGTCTTTCTCTCGTGGCGTCAGCTTCATGAAAGGCTTGCAAGTGGGAAAACGTAATAATTGATTAGTACAGCGGCCTAATTATGTCGCGAGGCTATCGTAGCATCGCGCTGCCGCGATTGGGGCCGCCTGGCTTATAAGCGCTATAGGCCGCGATGACGGTGGCGCTGCGAGCTGAACGAAGCGCCGCCAATGCAGCAAGGGGCATGCCATGGGGTCGGATTCGTTGAATCGGCTCGATTCGGCTGGCGCTAGCGAGAGGGCTGCACCGATATGGCGCGCGAGAGCGTGGGCGAATTCGTGCTATTGGTGCGCGAGCAGCGACTTCAGGTGGTCCAGAGCCGCAGCGGCGCGGCGTCGACTCCGTGCACGAGGGGCCTTAACTGCAGCCAGCATTGCATCAGCGTGTTTTGCAGCGCTTCCATTGAGCGCGCGACGACACGCACGAGCATCACGCCCGGCGTCACGCACGATACGCCTGCGCGCTGCGTGCCGTCGAAAGGCAGTTGCGCGCTTAACGATTCGGCAAGCGCATCGGTGCAAGCAGGGCTGACGGCCCACAGCGTGCCGTACGCCGGAAAACCGGCGAGGCCTTGCGGCGCGTCGCGCAGCAGGTCCGCGGCATCGAGCTGTGCGCGCTCGAGCCACAGCAGTTGGCCCGAAGGCCCGGCGATTTTTGCCACGCTCGCCAACGTACCCGCCGACCAGCGTTCGCCTGCCGCCTGCCTGCCGAGCTGCGTCGCGTCCCAGCCGAGCGCGGTTGCACCTGCGGCGAGCGTCAGCGTGAAATCGAGCGACGCGTTCGCGTGATCGAAGACGATGTTGTTCTGCGGCAGCCAATCGAGCTTCGCGTTCGCGCCGACGGCGATGTGAATGTGCTGTTTCGCGGCGCGTCCGTTCGACTTGTACCACTTGGTCGCGCCGGGTGTCGTCAGCGCGGCGTGGGTCTCTGCGCCAAGCGCGACATCGATCGAAAGCCGGTCGCCGCCCGCCACGCCGCCTGGAGGGTGGACGATGACCGCATGGCAGATCGCCTCGCCCTCCGGGTACAGCGGCCGCTGAACGCGCAAGGGGCCGTCATGCAGACGATGCGCGAGCGTCGTGCGCGTGCCGTGCTTTTCGAAGCGCAGCTCGAGTTTGGCTCGCCATTCGTCTTGTGCGGCGACGGGGGGAGCGAGCGTAGTATGAGGTTCGTAAAGAGACATGACGGGCGAGTGGCGCGAACGCGGTCAATCTGCTGCAAATGGCAGCGGGAACAAGACGGCGTTCGCTTGGTTTCACGCATGATGCCATGCCACGCCATACGAGAACACAGCGCAGCGCGTCATTGAGCAAAATCTGCTCGTCGGCGCGGCGAGCCGCAAAGCGCCTTCGAAGATTCCCGAGCACTTCTATGCGCTCTTTCCGGTCTTGAAGGAGATGCGTGCGCGGCGCGGCGGCGACCTCTCGGGCGGCCAGCAGCAACAGCTCGCGATCGGCCGCGCGCTGATGAGCGAGCCGCAGTTCTTGATCCTCGACGAGCCGACCGAAGGGATCCAGCCGTCGATCATTCAGGAGATCGGCCGCACGCTGCGGCGGCTCGTCGACGAAATGGGAATGACGGTGCTGCTCGTCGAACAGTACTACGATTTCGCGAAGGCGATCGCGGACCGCTACTGGGTGATGAGCCGCGGCGAAATCGTTGCGTGCGGCACGGGCGCCGAGATGGATGCGAACGGGGTGCGGGAACTGATCGCGGTTTGAAGTCGGACGCTGCGATGGCAGATGCAAAAAAGCGGCCCGGTCAGTGAAGCGGGTAAGGCCGCGCCATCTCAAGACGCCTGCAAACACGGTCGACGGTCGGCCCAGCACCTCGCGCAGCAGCGGCGCGTGAACTACCAATTGCGTGAGCGTCGGGACCGCTTGCGAAACGGCTGACGGGATGATGTGTTGCGAACGTCCAAACATCGAGCTATCTCAAAAAATAATTTGTAATCCTAATGTTAGGATAGGTCCCTTCGTTCCGAGGAGGAGATCCACGATGGCTCGAATCAATGATACGGATGGTGTGCGGGTTGTGATGAGTTCCGCGCAGTTGGCGGCGGTAGTGTCGGGGAAATCGATCAGTCGAACGGAGACGATGACCAACCGGCTATGGGGTGGCTTGCAACTCGTCGGCGGCGTACTGGAAATGGCCGGCGCGAGCGTACTCTGTGTAATGCCGGAGCCGACCATGCTCAGCAAAGCCGGGTGTATCGTATTCGGTGTGCATGGTTCAGACACGGCGGCGGTGGGAATTCGCCAAGTCTGGACGGGGCGGGATACGGCCACCCTGGTTCAGCAGGGCACGACCAAGCTGGCCGAGACGCTGAAGGCGCCGCCGGAGATGGCGAACCATATCGGCTTGTCGGTGGATCTTGGCGTGTCGTTTGGCGTCGCGGGGATGGTGAAGGCGGCGCGTGTTTCCAGCGTCACGATGGGCCGTATTAACTTGATCCGACACGAGGCCGAGAAAGGTAGTCGAATAGGTGGGCATACGATCCTAAAGCATATTGGGCAAACCGAGGCGGAATTGCGGGCACGGCTGAAGGTCGAACCATGGATAGAAGCCGCCTCATCATTTTCAAATATACAAACTGCAGAACTAGTTATTTCAGACGTAATGCGCGCCAATGCCGCAAGCATAGGAATGTGGGCAAAATCGTCGGCCAGAAGCAGGCCTTTGAGATTGGTTAGAAATATGGGCAAGAACATCGGCTACGGAGTGGTCAGGGAGACGGGAAAGACCGCTCAAATGAATACGGTTCGGGTTATTATGAAATACGAAACGCACAATGGAATGCCATATTATGTCTTGACCGCATATCCAATTTTGTAATGGCTTATTATGGAAGAAAATCCTTTATACCCAGAACTCAATCAGCTGTTTGGCGTTTATCTCAATCAAGATTGCCGCTACTGGGGCAAAACAATTGCAGAAATTATAAATTGCTACAAAAGAGATAGCTCAGCGGAAAATATCAAAGCCATGCTTGACGAAATCAAGAAATTCAAGCATGAGTACACCGATAATCTGGATGAGGCTTTTAAGGAGGCATATGGTTTCGATTTTAATCCCGAATTATGGGGTTACACCACCTCTTCATTTTTTGATGAACTAAAGAGATTGGTGCAAGAATAGCTATCGCGGTTACCGGCAGTCAGGCTGGAATAGTCTTGGAACGCTGTCGGCCTTCATGGAGTCGATTCGCGAGCGTCGTGCGCGTGCCGTGCTTCTCGAAGCGCAGCTCGAGCCTGGCTCGCCATTCGTCTTGTACGGCGACGGGGGGAGCGAGCGTAGTATGAGGCTCGTAAAGAGACATGACGGGCGAGTGGCGCGAAAGCGGTCAATCTGCTGGAAATGGCAGCGGGAACAAGACGGCGTCCGCTTGGTTTCACGCATGATGCCATGCCGCGCCACCCGTGAACACAGCAGCGCTCAGCAGCCTATTCCTGCAGTAGCTTTTTTAGTTCATCAAGGAATGATGACGCAATAAATCCCATTTTTTTAATCGAAATCTCCTGTCCAAAAACATCCTCAAACGCATCGTCCAAATTGTTGGAATAATTATTCTTGAAGTCGTCGATTTCTGAAATTGCCGACCTCCGCATGGACGGCGTAATACTTTTTTTGTAAATCTCGATAACTCCATTAACGGATTCATCCAAATAACGGTAGTCTTGATTGAGATATCCATCAAAAAACAGGCAAAGATTTGGATAAGACTCCTCTCTTTTCATACCGCCCTCATTTGGTTACGTATGAATCCCGACTTGACGAATCCCCGCCGCCGCCGTGTCTGACCCATGCACACCGAATACGATACACCCTGCCTTGCTGAGCATCGTCGGCTCAGGTATCACGCAAAGCACGCTCGCGCCGGCCATTTCCAGTACGCCGCCGACGAGTTGCAAGCCACCCCATAGCCGGTTGCTCAATGTCTCCGTTTGACTGATCGATTGACCCGACACTACCGCCGCCAACTGCGCGGGGCTCATGACAACCCGCACACCGTCCGTATCATTGATTTGCGCCATCGTGGATCTCCTCCTTGGAAAGAAGGGATCGATCATAACATTATGATTACATTGTGTTTTGTTGAGATGGCGTGATGTTTGTGTTTGTCCTTTTGCAACACATCGCCCCCTTAACCACTCCTCAACCGGTTCCGACCGTCGCAAGTGGTTCACGCGCCACTGCAGCACGATCCACTGGACCGACCGTAGACCGTGTTTGCACGCGTCTTGAGATGATGCTGCCTTACCCCAGTTTCACTGACCGGGCCGCTTTGTTGCATCTGCCACCGCAGCGTCCGACTTCAAACCGCGATCAACTCCCGCACCCCGTTTGCCTCCATCTCGGCGCCGGCGCCGCCCGCGACGATCTCGCCGCGGCTCATGACCCAGTAGCGATCAGCGATCGCGCGCGCGAAATCGTAATACTGTTCGACGAGCAGCACCGTCATCCCCATCTCGTCGACGAGCCGCCGCAGCGTGCGGCCGATGTCCTGAATGATCGATGGCTGGATGCCTTCGGTCGGCTCGTCGAGAATCAAGAGCTGTGGCTCGCTCATCAGCGCGCGGCCGATCGCGAGCTGTTGCTGCTGGCCGCCTGAAAGATCGCCGCCGCGGCGCGCGCGCATCTCCTTCAGAACCGGAAAGAGCCCATAGATGTGGTCGGGGATCTTCGAGGGCGCTTTGCGGCTCGCCGCGCCGACCAGCAGGTTTTCCTCGACGGTAAGACGCGGGAAGATGTCGCGTCCTTGCGGCACGTAGGCGAGCCCTTCGGCCACGCGCGCATAAGGCGGCAGCTTTTCGAGCGGCTTGCCGCGCCATGAGATCGCGCCGCGTTCGGCGTGCACGACGCCCATCAGGCAGCGCAGCAGGGTGGTCTTGCCCACACCGTTGCGGCCGAGCAGGACCGTCAGCTTGCCTTCCGGCACGTCGAGCGCGACGTTTCTGAGAATGTGGCTGCCGCCGTAGTACTGATTGAGCGCTTCTACTTTGAGCATCGTGTATTTCCTTCCATCGCGTGCATCGAGGTGCATTTGCATGCCTCAGCGGCCGAGATACGATTCGATCACGGCCTCGTCGCGTTTCACTTCGTCGAGCGTGCCGTGCGCGAGCACGCGGCCTTCGGCCATGACGGTGACGCGTCCGCCCTCGCCGGCGAGCGCCGCGACGAACTCCATGTCGTGCTCGACGACCATCATCGAGCACGTTCCCCGTAGCTTGTTCAAGAGTTCGGCGAGCTCCATCGTCTCGTGGTCGGTCATGCCGGCCGCGGGTTCGTCGAGCAGCAACAGCGCCGGTTGCTGCATGAGCAGCATGCCGATTTCGAGCCGTTGCTTTTGTCCGTGCGATAGTTCGCCCGCCAACCGGCGCGCAACGTCTTCGAGATGGATCAGTTCGAGCGTCGCCTCGATGCGCGCTTGCGCGGCGCCGTCGAGGCGCGCGCGCAGCGACGCCCACCATCCCTTGTCGGTCTTCATCGCGAGTTCGAGGTTCTCCCACACGGGATGATTCTCGAACACGGTCGGCTTCTGGAACTTGCGGCCGATGCCCGCGCGCGCGATCGCGGGTTCGCTCATGCGCGTGAGGTCGATCGACTGGCCGAGGAACACCTTGCCGGCATCGGGCGCGGTCTTGCCGGTGATGACGTCCATCATCGTCGTCTTGCCCGCGCCGTTCGGGCCGATCACGCAGCGCAGTTCGCCCGCGTCGATCGTGAGCGATAGCGCGTTCAGCGCGCGGAAGCCGTCGAAGCTCACGGTCACGTCGTCGAGATAGAGGATCGTGCCGTGCGAGGTGTCGATCTCGTCAGGCTTGACCGCATGGGCCATCGAGGCCACGCCGCTCAACGCGCGCCCATCGTCTTCGATTGCAGTGATGTCGGGGACCATCGGGTTCTCGTTCATCACGAGTTCCTCCGCTTCATAGCCCGCTTCATCGCCATGTCGAACAGCCCCATGATTCCGCTGGGCAGCAACAGCGGCACCAGCATGAAGATCGCGCCGAGAAAGAACAGCCAATACTCGGGGAAGTGCGCGGTGAAGAAGCTCTTCGCGCCGTTCACCGCAAACGCGCCGATGATCGGTCCGATCAGCGTGCCGCGTCCGCCGACAGCTACCCAGATCGCCATCTCGATCGAATTGCCCGGCGACATCTCGCTCGGATTGATGATGCCGACTTGCGGGACATACAGCGCGCCGGCGATGCCGCACAGAATGGCGGACACGGTCCACACGAAGAGCTTGTACGAGAGCGGGTTATAGCCGAGGAACATCAGGCGCGCTTCGCCGTCGCGCACGGCCGTCACCACGCGCCCGAGCTTCGACGTGACGATCGCGCGCGCCGCGATGAACGACAGGACGAGCACCGCGAACGTGATCAGGAAAAGCACGGTGCGCGTGCCCGGATGCGTGATCGGGAAACCGGCGATGCGCTTGAAATCGGTGAAGCCGTTGTTGCCGCCGAAGCCTGTTTCGTTGCGATAGAAGAGCAGCATTGCCGCGAACGTGAGCGCCTGCGTGATGATCGAGAGATAGACGCCCTTCACGCGTGAGCGGAACGTGAAGAAGCCGAACACCCATGCGACGAGTGCGGGCACGAGCACGATGAGCAGGAGCGCGTACGCGAGATGCTGCGTGCCGTGCCAATACCAAGGCAACGCGTGCCAGTCCAGAAACACCATGAAGTCGGGCAGGTCGCTGCCGTACTTGCCGTCGTGGCCGATCGCGCGCATCAGGTACATCCCGATCGCGTAGCCGCCTAGCGCGAAGAACAGCCCGTGCCCGAGGCTCAAAATGCCGCAATAGCCCCACACGAGGTCGAGCGCGAGCGCCGCGATCGCGTAGCACATCAGCTTGCCGGCAAGCGTCAACGCATACGCCGACAGATGCAATGCGCTCGATTGCGGCAGCACGAGCGCGCTCACCGGCACGCCGATGCCGATCACCAGGATCAATGCGATGAGCGCAAGCCATGCGCCGCGTGAGAGCAGCGCGGGACGCGGCGGCAGGCCGAGCGCGAGGTCTTTGAGCGCGTCGCGTCCGGAGGACGGCGACGTGGCACCCGGCGTGCCGTGCGTATCGACGGAGGTCGTGGCTGATGTCATCTCAAGCCTCCGCGCTGCGGCCCTTCAAGGCGAACATGCCTTGCGGACGCTTCTGGATGAAGAGGACGATCAGCACCAGCACCGCGATCTTCGCGAGCACGGCGCCCCAGAACGGTTCAATCGTCTTGCTGACGAGCCCGAGCCCGAAGCCGCCGATCACCGTGCCCGCGAGCTGCCCGACGCCGCCCAGCACGACCGCCATGAACGAATCGATGATGTAGCTCTGGCCGAGATCGGGGCCGACATTGCCGATCTGCGAGAGCGCGCAGCCGCCCAGGCCCGCGATGCCCGCGCCGAACGCGAACGCGTATGAATCGACGCGCGCGGTCTTCACGCCGACGCACGCGGCCATGCGGCGGTTCTGCGTAACGGCGCGCACGAAGAGGCCGAGGCGTGTCTTCGTGAGCACGGTCCAAGCGATCAGCACGACGACGAGCGAGAACGCGAGGATCACGAGCCGGTTGTACGGCAGGATCAGGTTCTGCATGACGGTGACGCCGCCGCTCATCCAGGAAGGATTTTCGACCTGCACGTTCTGCGCGCCGAAGATCGTGCGCGTCGCTTGCATCAAGATCAGGCTCACGCCGAACGTCGTCAGCAGCGTTTCCAGCGGGCGGCCGTACAAGTGCTTGAGCACGAGCCGTTCGAGCACGATGCCGACCGCGGCGGCCGCAACGAACGAAGCGGGCACCGCGATCAACGGATACCAATCGAACGCGCCGGGTAAAAAGCGCTGCACGAGGTTCTGCACGACATAGGTTGCGTACGCACCGATCATCAGGAACTCGCCGTGCGCCATGTTGATGACGCCGATGAGGCCGTAGGTAATTGCGAGCCCTAGCGCCGCGAGCAGCAGCACGCTGCCGAGCGAGAGCCCCGCGAACAGCGTGCCCGCGATTTCGCTGCGGCGCTGGATGGAGTCGAGCGCGTCGATGCCTTGCTGCGCGACGGCGCGCACGCGTGGGTCGCTTTCGGCGAATGTGCCGTCGGATTGCTTCGCGACGAGCGGACGCAGCAGCTCGTACATGTCGAGATCGTGGCGCGCGGCGACGAGCTGAGCGGCTTCGAGGCGCTTCGCGGGGTCTTTGTCCGACAGCGCTGTCATCGCCCACAGCGTATCGAGGCGCTTCTTCAACTGCGGATCGGTTTCCTTGGCGCGGGCGCGATCGATCATCGGCTTCATCGCCGGGTCGGGATTCTTCAGCAAGTCGCTGATGGCGGCGCGGCGCGTTTCGAGATCGGGCGAATCGAGCTGCAGGCCCGAGAGCGCGCCCGATACTTTCGATCGCAGCAGATTGTTCAGTGTGATCGGCTGCGCGCTCGACGCGACGTTGGCCGCCACGGTCTTGCCCGTCACCGCATCGCGCGCGGTCTCGTCGTCTTGGATCAGCACTTCGCCCGCGTCGGTCGCGAGTGCGTTGTTTTCGGAAAGCGCTTTCAAGAGCGCGAGCGACGGTGCGTCGTGGTTCGCGATCAGCTTGTCGACGGCGGCGGACTTCGCGTCGAAGTCGTCGCCGGCAAGCGGGGCGACGTCGGCCGTCGTCAACGCGAACGCGGCGACCGGCAGGAAGCCCGCCGTTGCAAGCGCCGCGAGCGCGACGCAGCGCCGGATGGAGCGAAAAAAAGGAGACGCCATGATGACCTTTGCGTGGAGTCGGACCCGGCGCGGCGGCAGCAACGGCCGTTCAGGACCGTTGTGCGCGCAACCGTATTGCGCGCGCTTGGCTGACGGCCGCCGCGCCGTGCTCATAGGCGAGGTAACGACTAGCGGCTACGCGACGCGCGCGCGCCGCAAGAACGCCGGAATCGAACTCACGACATCGGGCTTGCTCTCGTTGCCCGCGATAAACGGGCTCCACGGCTGCGCGCGAATGGTCGTCTTGGTCCGCCACACGACGTTGAACTGGCCGTCCGCACGTACCTCGCCGATCATCACCGGTTTGTGCAGGTGATGGTTGCCGTCCATTTCGAGCGTGAAGCCCGAAGGCGCCGCGAACTTCTGGCCGATCATCGCGACGCGAACCTTGTCGACCTCCGTGCTCTTCGCTTTTTCGACCGCCTGCTTCCACATATGGATGCCGACGTAGGTCGCTTCCATCGGATCGTTGGTCACGCGCTTCGTGCCGCCGGGCAGATTCTGCGAGGCGACCCAGGCGGCCCATTGCTTCTTGAACTTGTCGTTGGTCGGATTGCGCAGCGACATGAAGTAGTTCCACGCGGCGAGGTTGCCGACGAGCGGCTTCGTATCGATGCCGCGCAGCTCTTCTTCGCCGACCGAGAACGCGACGACGGGCACGTCGGTCGCCTTCACGCCCTGATTGCCGAGCTCTTTGTAGAACGGCACGTTCGAATCGCCGTTCACGGTCGAGATCACGCAGGTCTTGCCGCTTTGCGAGAAGGTCTTGATGTTCGCGACGATGGTCTGATAGTCGCTGTGCCCGAACGGCGTGTAGACCTCCTGAATGTCGGTCTCCTGCACCCCTTTCGATTTCAGGAATGCGCGCAGGATCTTGTTCGTCGTGCGCGGATACACGTAGTCGGTGCCGAGCAGGAAGAAGCGCTTCGCACCGCCGCCTTCGGCGCTCATCAGATATTCGGTGGCGGGGATCGCTTGCTGGTTCGGCGCGGCGCCCGTGTAGAACACGTTGCGCGACATCTCTTCGCCTTCGTATTGCACGGGGTAGTACAACAGGCCGTTCAGCTCCTCGAACACCGGCAGCACCGATTTGCGAGACACCGACGTCCAGCAGCCGAACACGCACGCCACTTTGTCCTGCGTGAGCAGCTGTCGGGCCTTTTCGGCGAAGAGCGGCCAGTTCGATGCGGGGTCGACGACGACCGGCTCGATCTTGCGGCCCATCACGCCGCCGCTCGCGTTGATTTCCGCGATCGTCATCAAGGCGGTGTCTTTCAGCGACGTTTCGGAAATCGCCATCGTGCCCGATAGCGAATGGAGGATGCCGACCTTGATCGGCCCCGACGACTGCGCACTTGCAAATGGACTTTGCCCGGCCAGCGCGAGTGCGCCGGACATCGAACCAAGCTTCAACAGACTGCGACGTTTCATGTAATTCCCCTTGCCGTAGGATGGTGAACGTTATGTTTGTAAGTACGCGCGAATGCTGTGCTGCCGTATAAATGGCCGATGGGTTACTGCAAAGGCTGTGCCATGCGAGGCATCGCTTGGAATGCGTGTATCGGCGCGGCTCGAGGCGCAGCGGCGGCGCGTGGCGGCGGACGATGTTGGTGCGGCGCGCGATATGGCGCTTCGTTGCAGTGCGCCTTGCGCCGTAACGAAGCGCGGCGTTTTGCGTCGATGGCTTTTGCGGTGCACGCGTGCCGCGCGGTTGTGCATGGGGCGTCGCGTGCCTAGACTAGAAACCCGGCCGAAGCGGGCCGGCTCGAAACGAGATCGATAAGGAGCGACACATGAATCAGCGCGAGGCGAACAGCGGTTCGCTCGATCTGTCAGCGTTCTGGATGCCTTTCACGGCGAATCGTCAGTTCAAGAGCGCGCCGCGGCTGTTGTCGGGCGCGAAGGGGATGTACTACACGTCCTACGACGGCCGCCGCATTCTCGACGGCACCGCCGGCCTCTGGTGCGTGAACGCGGGCCATTGCCGCGACGAGATCGTCGCCGCCGTTCGGGAGCAAGCCGAGGAAATGGACTTTGCGCCGACTTTCCAGATGGGACACCCGAAGGCGTTCGAGGCCGCGACGAAGATCGCGAAGCACACGCCGGGCGATCTCAAGCACATTTTCTTCACGAACTCGGGATCCGAGGCGGTCGATACGGCGTTGAAGATCGCGCTCGCGTATCACCGTTCGCGCGGTGAAGGGCAGCGCACGCGCTTCATCGGACGCGAGCGCGGCTATCACGGCGTCGGGTTCGGCGGCATCTCCGTCGGTGGCATCGCGCCGAATCGCAAGGCTTATTCGGGTGGCTTGCTGCCATCGGTCGATCATCTGCCGCACACGCTGAACATCAAGGAAGCGGCGTTTTCGAAAGGGCAGCCGGCGTGGGGCGCGCATCTCGCCGACGAACTGGAGCGCCTCGTGACGCTGCACGACGCATCGACGATTGCCGCAGTCATCGTCGAACCCGTAGCAGGCTCGACGGGCGTGCTGATTCCGCCGCAAGGGTATTTGCAGCGCCTGCGCGAGATCTGCGACAAGCACGGCATCCTCTTGATCTTCGATGAAGTGATCACCGGCTGGGGGCGGCTCGGCGCACCGTTTGCCGCGCAATACTTCAACGTGACGCCGGACTTGCTGACGATGGCGAAAGGCACGAACAACGCCGCCGCGCCACTCGGGGCCGTGGCGGCGAGCCACGCGGTTCACGACACGATCGTCAACGGCGCGCCCGCCGGCATCGAGCTCTTTCACGGCTATACGTACTCGGGCCATCCGATCGCGACCGCGGCGGCCTGCGCGACGATCGATCTATATGAACGCGAGCAGTTGTTCGAGCGCGCGGCGCGGATGTCGCCGGCCTTCGAGACCGCGATACACAAGCTGCGCGGCGAGCCGCACGTGATCGACGTGCGCAATCTGGGACTCGTGGGCGGCGTCGAATTGAAGTCGCGCGATGGAGCGCCGAGCGCGCGAGCCTACGAGGTGTTCGTCAAATGCTTCCAGAAAGGCGTGCTGACGCGCTATACGGGGGACATTCTGGCGTTTTCGCCACCGCTTATCGTCGACGAGCAGCAGATCGACGAGATCTTCACTACCGTCGCGCAGGTATTGCGGGAGACGGATTAGCGCCCCCGGAGAAGGGGCGCGGAGGGATCAATACGTCGGTACGGACGGATCGACGAGCTTGGACCAGGCGTCGATCCCGCCTTGCAGATTGAAGATCTGCTTGAAACCGCGCCCTTCGAGGAACATGCCGACGTTCGCGCTGCGCGCGCCGTGATGGCACACGCAGACGATTTGCGCTTCGTCGTCGAGCTCTTCGCTGCGTGCCGGAATTTCGCGCATCGGAATGAACACGCTCCCCGCGATCTTCGCCGTTTGGACTTCCCACGGTTCACGCACGTCGAGCAGCACGGGCGCAGGGCGCGAAGTATCGGCAAGCCATTCGGCGAGGGCGGGGGCAGTCAGGTTTTGCATCTCGGGCTCGGTGAAATCGAAGGACCAGAAAGACGATGAAGCGACATCGGCCGCAAGCGCGGCCGATGAGGGATGACGATCAGAACTTGAAGCGCGGCGGCTGCACCGCATTCACGAGCGGCTCGACATAGGTTTCGAACACGTCGGCCACGCGGAATTGCTTGTCGTCGATGCGCGTGATGATCTGAGTCTTCATCACCGGCGCCGTGCCGACGAACGCGGCGAGCCGGCCGCCGACTTTCAATTGCTCGAGGAGATCCTGCGGCAGCACCGGCAGGCCGCCCGACACGCAGATCACGTCGTACGGGCCGGCAGCGGCCCAGCCACGCGACCCGTCGCCGAGCGCGACTTCCGCATTCGTCACGCCGTTGGCCGCGAGGTTCTGCTTCGCGAGCGCGGCGAGTTCCGGATCGATTTCGACCGTCAGCACGCGTTGGCCGCGATGCGCGAGCAGGGCTGCCATGTAGCCCGAGCCGGCGCCGACTTCCAGAATGGTTTCGTGCTTCTTCACCGCCAGTTCCTGCAGGACGCGCGCTTCGACGCGCGGCGCCAGCATGTGCTGGCCGCGCGGCAGCGGCACTTCGAGGTCGGCGAAGGCGATGTCGCGGTAAACGGCGGGGACGAAATTCTCACGTTTGACGATCGCGAGCAGACTCAGTACGTCCTGGTCCAGCACGTCCCAGGGGCGAATTTGCTGTTCGATCATGTTGAAACGGGCTTGTTCGATGTTCATGGCGCGATGTTCTGGCGGGTTGAGCGGTCCGAACGGAACCAGACGGTCCGAGACCAGACGGTCCGGGCCGGATGGCCCAGGGTAACTGCGGGATTGTACCAAACCGGCTACAGATCGGTCCCCTTGCCGCGCGCGGCGAGGCGGTATGTCGCGGTGAATCGGCTGCGGAGCGCGTGCTCGGCAGCTCAGCCGCGGCTTTTCTTGATCTGTTCCTCGAACGCAACGTCGAGCTTGCTGGCTTTGCGCGGCTTGGCCGGCGCCTGGGCATCGACGAACGCGACGAATTCCTCGAGGGGCAGCGGCTCGCAGAGTTTCTTGCTGTCGCCGCCGGTCTTGTCGACGAGATAGAAGAGCCCGCCAGGCATGCTTACGGCCGAGTAGAGTGCGTTGGCGCTGCGGGTCTTGAGCCGCTCGACCGCATGGATGGCCTTGGTGCTGCGCATGGTGTTGCCTGTTCGATCCGGGAAAAGACGCTTACTTTACCAACAACGCTTGGCCGCACTCAGAGGGTCCGCGAAAAGCGCTTCATCGGCTGCTGACCGAGCTAGCCCATGGGCAGCCTTGGTTCGCGTAAGCGCAGTCAGTTTGAGCGCGTGCCGTTCAAGAGCCTTGTGTAATAGCGCCGCATGCGACAAATAGCGCAATGCAGGCACAATACGGGCGCCGTTCCGTTTTGCTGCGTAACTTGCCGCACGATTTGTCGCATCAATTCGCTGTCGCATCACCCAGGACCCGATATAGCCGTGGATGCCGTTGCCGCTCCCGTCGTGACCGATCACGCGTGCCGTCCCGATTGCGGCGCGTGCTGCATCGCGCCCTCGATCACGAGCCCGATTCCCGGCATGCCCGACGGCAAACCCGCAGGCGTGCGCTGCGCGCAGCTCGGCGACGATCACCGCTGCGCAATCTTCGGGCGTCCCGAGCGGCCCGCCTGCTGCTCCGGCTTGCAGCCGCAGGCCGAGATGTGCGGCACATCGCGCGCTCATGCCATCGCCTGGCTCACGCAGCTCGAAGCCGCGACTCGGCCCGCCGCCTGCTGATCGAAGGTCAAACGAACGAAGCCCGCGAACCGTCGCGGAAGAACTTTGCGCGGGCCAGCGTGCCCAACCGATCCAAAACATCGAAGAGCAGGAGGTTTTGCATGACTCAAGCGAGAGCGTCCACGCGGCGACGGTTTCTGGCGGCGGCGTTTGCGGCGGCGAGCATCGGCGTCTCGCTCGGCGCCTGTGCCACCGCCACGTTTCCGTTCATCCCGGATCACTACACGTTCTCGAAGGATCAGGTGCAGCAAGCCGTGCAACGCAAGTTTCCGTTCCAGCGCACGGTCTCCCAGGTGTTCAACGTCACGCTCGCCAATCCCGTCGTCGGCCTCTTGCCGGACACGAACCGCGTGAGCGTGCGGCTCGACGCGCACTTCGCGAGCCCGTTCCTGCAGCAGCCGGTGGACGCCACCTTCACGCTGTCCAGCCAGCTCGCGTACGACGGCGCGAGCCGATCGGTCGTGCTCAAGGAGCCGACCGTCGACAACGTCAGCGTGGACGGCCAGGCCCGCGCCTACGCGCAGCAGATCAGCGCGGCTGCCGGGTTGCTCGCGACGCAGTTGCTCACCAACTATCCGATCTACACGTTCAAGCCCGAGCAACTTCAATTTGCCGGCGTGAACTACGAACCCGGTACAATCACGATCCTTACAAACGGCATACGCGTGCAGATCCTCGAAAAGTGAGGCGCGCGCGGCCGTGGGGCCGCGCGTTTCCCGGGCCCTTTCCCGTTCGTTCCGCTATGCCGCCAGCGAGCGGCAACCACCGCAAAAGGGCCATCGATGGATTGGATATTGATCTGCAAGGCGGTGATCCTCGGCATCGTCGAGGGGTTGACCGAGTTTCTGCCGGTGTCGAGCACAGGCCATTTGATCGTCGTCGGCAGCTTGCTCAATTTCATTGACGAAGGCTCGAAGAGCTTCCACGTCGTCATCCAGTTCGGCGCGATCCTCGCGGTGTGCTGGGAGTACCGGCGGCGCATCGGCGAGGTGATCGCCGGCCTCGCGACGCAAACGGCCGCGCGGCGCTTCGCGCTCAATGTCGTCATCGCGACGTTTCCCGCTGTCGTGCTGGGGCTCATGTTCGAAGAGTCGATCAAGGCCGTGCTCTATGCGCCGGTGCCGGTGGCGCTCGCGCTCGTGGTGGGCGGCGTCGTCATCCTGTGGGCAGAGTCGCGCCAGCGCGAACGCGGCGATGCGCCGCCGCGCGTTCAGTCGATCGATGAATTAATGCCGCTCGATGCGCTGAAAGTCGGCTGCGCGCAATGCTGTGCGTTGATTCCCGGCGTGTCGCGCTCGGGGGCGACGATCATCGGCGGGATGTTGTTCGGGCTCGACCGGCGTGTCGCCACCGAGTTTTCGTTTTTTCTCGCGATCCCGATCATCGTCGGCGCGACGCTTTACGAGATCGTGAAGACCTGGCACGCGACGCCGGTCCAGATGCTCGATCTGTTCACGATCGGGATGGCGGCCGCGTTCGTGAGCGCATTCATCTGCGTGCGCTGGCTGCTGCGCTACATCGCGACGCACGATTTCACCGTGTTCGCGTGGTATCGGATCGGCTTCGGGTTGCTGGTCCTGATCGTCGGCTACGGGGGCGGGCTGAACTGGAACTGAGCTTTTTACGCGGCGCGCCGCTTGAACACGAGATCCCAGACGCCGTGCCCGAGACGCAGGCCGCGTCGCTCGAACTTCGTCACCGGACGATAGTCGGGGCGCGGCGCGTAGGCGTCGGCGGTGTTCGCGAGCGCGGGGTCGGCGCTCAGCACTTCGAGCATTTGCTCGGCGTAGTTCTGCCAATCGGTTGCACAGTGCAGATACGCGCCGGGCTTCAGGCGCGAGACCAGAAGCGCGACGAACTTCGGCTGAATCAGCCGGCGCTTGTGATGGCGCGCCTTGTGCCACGGGTCGGGGAAGAAGATGTGCACGCCGTCGAGGCTTTCCGGCGCGATCATCTGTTCGAGCACCTCGACCGCATCGTGCTGGACGATGCGGATGTTCGACAGATTCTGTTCGCCCATCAGCTTCAGGAGCGCGCCGACGCCCGGTTCGTGGACTTCCACGCCGATGAAGTCGTCGCCGGGACGCTGCGCGGCGATTTCAGCGGTCGTCGCGCCCATGCCGAAGCCGATCTCCAGCACGCGTGGCGCTTTGCGGCCGAACGCAGCGTCCCAGTCGAGTGGCTGCGGCGCGTACGGCACGACAAAGCGCGGTCCGAATTCATCGAGTGCGCGACGCTGTCCCGTCGATACCCGTCCCGCACGCGTGACAAAACTGCGAATCCGCCGATGACGAAGCGTGCCGGTCGCGTCCGCGGCTTCGTCGCGTTCGTCGCTTTCGTTGGTCTCGTCTTGGTCGGGGGTGGGATCGTGGATCATCGAAAAAAGGATGCGGGTCTTGGGGTTGAACTGAGCTTGCAGCAAACACGAGCAAATCTCGCGCTGCTGTAAATCAAAAAGCCGCCTTTGAAGGCGGCTTTTTGCGCAAGAAACTGGAGCGGGCGATGGGAATCGAACCCACGGC
>DATGHJ010000490.1:0-8413 GCA_035308085.1 Trinickia sp.
CACGTCGACGGAAGCGGTGGCCGAGGTGGCCGGCTATCAGTCGCTGGCCGCCTTCCGGCGCGCGTTCACACAGCGCATGGGAATGACGCCCGGCGAATGGCGCCGGACCGCGCGGGCCAGGTAGCGAGCGGCACCACCACGGACTTGCGCCGGCCGCGCCCGCGCACTCGACCAAAAAAGCAGAGTGAGCCGATTGAGCATTCAATTGAGCATTTCAGGACTTATACGGCTCATCACTCCCACTTAAAGTGGAGACTCCTAACCCACTGACGCAGGAGTCAACCATGAGCCGCATCTCCGTACCCGCTACCGCATCCGCCACCGGCGCTACCGCCGAAGTCTACGCACAGGTCAAGAAAGCCACCGGTGGCAGCATTCCGAATCTGTTCGCCGCATTGGGCGCCCTGGCGCCCACCACCCTCTCGACCTATCTGAATGCCGAGGGCGTGCTCGCCGCCGGCACGCTGAGCAAGCAGGACCACGAGACGATCAAGCTGCTCGTCAGCGAATTGACCGGCTGTGACTACTGCCGTGCCGCGCATTTCATGCTGGGCAAGATGGCGGGCCTGTCGGCGGAAACGCTGAAGCAAATCATCGCGGGCCAGCCGACCGGCGATGCGAAGCGCGACGCGCTCGTGCGTTTCGTGCAGACCCTGCAGCGTACGAGCGGCACGCTCAGCGCCGACGCGTTCGAAGCGATCAAGGCGGCCGGCTACACGGACGCTCAACTGGTCGAGATCACGTTGGCGTACTCGCTGACTATCTTCACCAACACCTTCAACCGCATCAACGACACCGACGTGGATTTCCCGCCGGTCAAGTGACGCGCCATGGCGCAGGCGCGCCTGATCCGGCGCCTGCGCCACTGACTCGAGGACACATCATGAAAACGCAATTCCGCGTCGCGGAGAGAAGTAGCGGCTCGTATGGGCACCTGGCATTGCTGAGGTGGTCCATGGCGGCCATCTTTATTTGGTTCGGAATCCAGAAGTTCACGCCGTATGCGGCCGATGCAATCGCGCCGCTGATCCAGCACAGCCCGTTCATGAGCTGGCTGGGCGTGTTCGGCGTGCGGGGCGAGGCCCGCGTAGTGGGCACGATCGAGCTGCTGACCGCCGCGGCGCTGATCGCCGGCTCGGCGATACCGACCGTGTCGGCGCTTGGCGCGGCGATGGCCAGCGCTACGTTCGTCCTGACGACGTCATTCGTTTTCAGCACGCCCGGCATCACGCAGATCAGCCCAACGGGCTTTCCGATCATCTCGTCGTTGCTCGAGCAGTTTCTGCTGAAGGACGTCGCGCTGCTTGCCGCGTGCCTGACGTTGCTGGTTGCGTCGCTTGCGCCGCGTTCCAGGGCGGCATAAGACTCGCGCCGCCCTTGCGTGACCGCTTGCCGTCAACCCGGCGTTGCCGCGCCCGCTGCTTGCCGCGCCGGCTCGCGCTGGCCGCCGTTCTTCAGCGCAATCGCCGTATCGTCCGCACCGGCCTGCCAGCCGCCGCCGAGCGCGCGATAGAGCGCGACGGCTGCGAGCGCGCGGTCGCGCTTCGCGCGGTTCAGCGCATCGTCGTCGCGCAGATAGCTCTCCTGGGCGTCGAGCACATCGAGAAAACTCGACGCGCCGCCCTTGTAAAGCTCGTTCGACAAACGCAGCGCCTGGCTCGATGCATCGAGCGCGGACCCGAGGCGGTCCACTTCGCCCGCCGAACTCACGAGGTCGCTGCGCGTGTCCTCGATGTCTTTCAGCGCGTTCAGCATCGTCTGGCGCAGATTCAGTTCGGACTCGCGCATCTGACTTTGGCTCTTTGCGATGTCCGCGTTGATGCGGCCGGCATTGAAGATCGGGCTCGTCACGCCGAGCGCGGCGCCGAACAGGTTGTCGGTCAGCGCAGGCATGCCGAGATATGAAGCGGCGAGCAGACCGTCGGTCAGATTCAGAGAGAACTTCGGATACCACTCGGCTTTGGCCGCGCCGACCTCGTCCGCGCGCTGCTCGACGCCCGCATACGCTTCGCGCACGTCGGGGCGGCGCAGCAGCGCTTCCGAAGGCA
The DNA here is from genome assembly GCA_035308085.1 of Trinickia sp. GTDB lineage: Bacteria > Pseudomonadota > Gammaproteobacteria > Burkholderiales > Burkholderiaceae > Trinickia_A. Next base: position 2,049 of record DATGHJ010000490.1, read on the forward strand.
GCGTGTTCGGCGCGGACGTCCGCGGCACGGGAATATCGCCGTTGCCGAACACGAGCGCGCTGACGCTTTCCGGCGTGCGGCCCGAATACACCGCGATCAGGCTCAACTGGTGCTGAATCGTCGACTGGACACCCGGGATGCGCGACTGCAGATCGCTCAACTGATTCTTTGCCCGCGCGACATCGAGATTCGTCGACAAGCCATACTGCAAGCGCTCCTGTGTGAGCCGCAGCGTGCGCTCGCGGATCTGGTCGTTGTCCTGCAGGATCTGCAGCTCCGTTTGCGCCCAGCGCAGCGCGACATACGCGTCGGCGGTGTTCGCCGCGAGCGCGAGCCGCAGTTGGTTCAGCGCTTCCTGCGTACCCTTGACTTGCGCTTGCGAAGCGAGCAGCGCAAGGCGCTCGCCGCCGAAGACGTCAGGGTTCCAGCTCGCCGAGAGACCGAAACCCGCTTCCCTCACGTAGCCTGCAGGAGGCGGTACGTTTTCGCGTTGCGTGCTCGCGGTCCCGTTCGCATCGAGTTCCGGCAGCAGGGCCGCGCGCCGCACGGTAGTCTGCGCTTCGGCTTGCTTGACGCGCTCGACCGCGGCCTGCACGTCGAGATTCTGATTCAGCACCGACGTGACGAGTTCGTGCATCACCGGATCGCCGAACTGCTGCCACCAAGTATCGGCATCGACCGGATCTTTCGGCACGTCGACGTTGAACGCCGTTGGCGCCGTGTGGGCAACCTGGGCCGGCAGGTTCGCGTGGGTGGCGGGCTGCACGGCGCAAGCGGCCAGCGTCAGGCTCACCGCAACGGCAATAAGTGTCGATTTCATCTGGTTCATCTCAATGTGCCTCAATGAGCATCCGGCGGCGGCGCTACACCGTCCATGCGGCGGGCGAACAGCGCACAGGCGATCGCCACGACGAAGCAGGAGGCCACGGCGAAATAGGTATCGGAGAAGGTCAGCGTCAGCGCTTCGCGCATGGCCAGGTTGTTGAGATACGCGAGCCCCGCTTGCGGCGCGGTCAGCACGTCTCCCGCCACCGCGCCCAATTGGGTCGTCGCGCCGGAGATGAGCGCTTCGACCACCGGACGCCCTTGCGTCACGTGCTCGTTCAAGCGCAGGTAGTGCAGGTTCAGGCGGTCGTTGAGCATGGTGTTGCACACCGCCACGCCGATCGCTCCGCCGAGGTTGCGCATCAGGTTGAAGAGGCCGCTTGCCGAACGCAGACGCGCGGGCGGCAGCGAGCCCAACGCCATCGTGACGATCGGCGGAATGCAAAACTGCTGGCCGACGCCGCGCAGAATCTGCGGAAGCAGCAGCTCTTTCCATCCCCAGTCGCTCGTCACCGGTACATACAGGTAGCAGCCGAGACCGAACAGCACGAGACCGACCAAGTTCAGCCAGCGCAGGTCGACGCGTTGCGCGAGCCTCGAATACAGCGCCAGGGCTACCAGTTGCGCGCAGCCCACCGACAGCAGCGCAAGACCGATTTGCAGTGAATTGAAACCGCGCACTCGGGACAGGAACACCGGCGTCAGGAACACCGTGCAAAAGATGCCGATGCCCGTGATGAACGACAGCGCGGAGCCGATCGCGAAGTTGCGGATCGTGAGTGCGCGCAGATCGACGATCGGCTCGCGCGCGGTGAACGCATGCACGAGGAACAGAAAACCACAGATCGCCATGATCCAGACGCACACGAGGATCGTCGTATCGCCTAGCCAGTTCTTGCGCGGCCCTTCTTCGAGCACGTATTCGAGGCAGCCGAGGAAGCCCGACATCAGCACGATGCCGAGGTAGTCGCCCTTCTTCAGCAGGCTCAAATCGGCCTTGTCGATGTGCACGAACTTCGGCACGAGCAGCGTCACGGCGAGCCCCGGCACCAGGTTCAAATAGAACAGCCAGTGCCACGACCACTGGTCGGTGATCCAGCCGCCGATCACCGGCCCGATGGCCGGAGCCAGCGACGCGAGCGCGCCGATGGTCGTCGAAGCGACGATGCGCTGCTTGCCCGGAAACAGCACGAAGGCCGTGGTGAACACGGTCGGGATCATCGCCGCGCCGAGCGCGCCTTGCAGCGCCCGGAAGATGATCTCCGTGTTCATGTCCCACGCGAGCCCGCACAGCATGCTCGTGATCGTGAAGCCGAGTGCGGAGCCGGCGAAGAGCCAGCGGGTCGAGAACACGCGCGTGAGCCAGCCCGACATCGGAATCACGATGATTTCGGCGATCAGGTAAGCGGTCTGAATCCACGACAGTTCGTCCTGGCTCGCCGACAGCCCGCCGCCGATATCCTTGAGCGACGACGCCACGATCTGGATGTCGAGCGTCGCCATGAAGAACCCGAGGCACATCAGCGCGAAGGCGAACACCTTCTCCGAATGGGGCATGTCCGCGGGGTTGGTTGAAACGCGTGAGGTCATGATCGGATCTCCGTCCGCGCTCACTGCTCGCCCGCGCGAGCGCCGACCAGATGCACGTCGACCGTCGCGGACAATCCGGGCCGCAGGTAATCCGCGCCTTTCGGGGTATCGAGCAGGATGCGCACTGGCACGCGCTGCACGATCTTCGTGAAGTTGCCGGTGGCGTTCTCCGGCGGCAGCACGCTGAACGTCGCGCCGGTGGCCGGCGCGATGCTCTGCACCGTGCCGCGGATCGCGCCCGAGTGGGCGTCGAGCGTGACCTCGGCCGTGTCGCCGTCGTGCATCTTCTTCAGTTGGTCTTCCTTGAAGTTCGCATCGACCCACAAGCCGCTCGACGGAACGACGGTCAGCATCGACGTACCGGCGCTCGCGAGCAGACCGACGCGCGCCGTGCGGTTGCCGACGTAACCGTCGACGGGCGAGCGGATCGTCGTGTACTCCACGTTCAACTGCGCGAAGCGCTCTTCGGCCTGAGCCTGGGCGACGTGCGCCGCGGCGTCGGCGATCTGCGCATCGAGCACGCTCAACTGCTGCTTCGCCGCGAGCAAAGACGCATCGCTGCCGTCCACGGCGGCCTTTGCCTTCGCGAACGACGCGTCGGCTTGCTCGACGATTTGGTTCGACACCGCTTCGTCCTTGACGAGCTGACGGTAACGAACCTCGTCGGCGCTGCTGCGCGTGAGTTCCGCATGCGCGGAAGCGAGTCCGGCCGTTTGCTGATTGATGATCGCGAGCTGCAACTGGCGCTTGGCCTTGAGCTCGTTGACCGTGGCCTGCGAGCTGTTCACTTCGGCGGCGGCTTGGGCGAGCTTGGCGTCGTAGTCGCGCGAATCGAGGCGGATCAACACCTGGCCAGCAGTAACACGCTGGTTGTCCTGCACCAGCACTTCATCGACGAAGCCCGTCACTTTCGGTGCAATGACCGTGACGTTGCCGCCTACGTAAGCATCGTCGGTCGATTCGATCCAACGGCCGGCGACAAACCAATAGATTCCGGCACCGCACAGCACGGCCACGACGCCGAGAACGGCGAGCAGCATCCAGGGAACGCGCTTCGTCGACGAAGCGGCCATGCCGCCCGCGGGGGAAGTTGGGATAGGTGTCGAACTCATGGTTTATGTGTGTATGCACTTAATAAAGGGAAGATCTCCGCCGCCTGACCGCCCTGCTGGCCGATATGGCAATTGGTCGAGGCATAGTATGTGTGCATACGCACTATTTCAATGCGGTGGCTATCAAGGAATTGTTGTTGCGGCGACAACTATCGCGAAGACAGTATCGGTTTGTCGCCGTGAGGAGAAGAATCGAGCCGGCTGACGGCCATCCGGCTCGTTACGCGTGCTGCTCCGTCTGCTCCCGCCGCGCGGTTTTCATTTCGTCGAAAAACGTGGCGGCGTGGTCGATGAACGCCCTGACCTTGGCCGGCAGCAACGTGCGGGTGCTATAAGCCAGACGAATCTCGACCGCGTCGTCGACGATGTCGAACGCTTCCAATAGACGCACGAGCCGGCCGGATTGCAATTCGGATTGAACCAGCGAAGCCGGCAGAATACCGAGGCCGAAGTGTTCGAGCACCATCTGCCGATTGAAAACCGCGCTGTTCGACGCGATTTCGTACTTGAGCGGAACCGGCATGTCCTCTCCGTCTACCTTGAAGGTCAATACCGGTTTGCGCAGCGACGGCGGAGGAGTAATGAACAGATGCTCTGACAATTCCGACGGATGCTGTGGCGCCGCATGCGCTTCCAGGTATTGCGGCGAGGCAACGATGACGATCGGCATACGCTCGAGCACCCGCGTGATCGCCGTGTCGGTGCTCAGCATGAAGGGCAGCACGATGCCGAGATCGAAGCCGTCCGCGACCAGATCGACGGGACGCTCGGTCAGCGTGACGTCGAGGTCCACCTTCGGATGCTTGCGCTTGAATGACGCGATGAGCGGTACAAGCCGGTTGACCGTCGCCGTCGTATGCGCGACGAGCCGCAGCACGCCGCCCGGCTCCAATGTCTGCGTCGACGCCGACGCTTCGAGCACCTCGAGGTCGTCGAGAACTCTGCAGCATCCATCGTAAAAGCGTTCCGCCGCTTCGGTGAGCGAGATCTGCCGCGTGGTGCGATGAAAGAGCCGGCTGCCAAGACGCTTCTCGAGCGCCGCGATCGCGCGTGACACCACGGGGGTCGTGAGACCGAGGTTATCCGCGGCGCGCGTAAAACTCTTTGCTTCGACAACCGTACGGAAGATTCGAAGGCTATCGATATATTCCATGTGGCACCTCTAGCGAGTCGGACTGCCAGTATTAAATGAGGGCCGGATTTGCGCAAGCGCCAACCGGTCACCCATCGCATTTTTCCACGCGACGACCTCATTTTTTCACTACCTTAACGCGCCGTCGCTTACGCTGAACCCGTATTGAAACCACCGGATTCTTCCGCTCCGCAAATCATGTATTCAGGCATCTGGTTGCCGATCATCACGCCGTTTCGCCACGGCAAAGTGGACATCGACGCGTTGCAATACCTCGCTGATACCTATCTGAGCACGCAGATCAGCCCGGGTACCTCGTTTCTCCGCCGTCTTATGTTTGCCGTGATCAAGCGGGCGTGCAATGGCATTTCGGCGTGAGGCACGCGAGACGCTGCGAGCGCTGCGCGCCGACTGCGAGAACGCAGTCATCTAGTTAAGCGCGGGCCCGAAGTGAAAAGCATCCCCGTCTCCACTCGATTCCATTTTTTACGCGAATTTTGCGGAAAGAGTCAATCTTTTTGGGTGAATTGCAGTGGTGCGCCCCATAAAATCGTCAAGCTTTTTTGGGGGAGCGGTAAGCGCCCCTATTCAATTAGAGCCTTTGTTTAAGGCAATTCTGGAGTAAAAGTCTGTGAAAAATAAAATCATCAGCGTGGCAGTGTTGTCCGTATTTGCCGCGACAGCTCATGCGCAAAGCAGCGTCACCCTTTATGGCTTGATCGACACCGGCATCGTCTATACGAACAATCAAGGTGGCAGCAGCGCATGGCAAGAGCAAAGCAGCATGCTGTCGAACGAGGTATGGGGGCTGAGGGGCAGTGAAGACCTCGGCGGCGGTCTGAACGCAATCTTCCGGCTCGAAAACGGCTTTAACCTCCAGAACGGCCGGACCACGTACTCGGGCACGATGTTCGGCCGCCAGGCTTACGTCGGTCTGCAGAGCGACAAATACGGAACGCTGACGCTCGGTCGCCAATACGACGCCGTCGTCGACGAACTTGGAGCGATCGCGCTAGCGAACAACGGAGACGGAAACAACCTGGCCGCGCATCCGTTCGACAACGACAACGTCGACGATTCGTTCTATATCAACAACTCGGCCAAGTACGTGAGCTCGACGTACAACGGGCTGCAGGCTGAGGCGCAATACGGCTTCAGCAATGCCGCCGGCGGTTTTTCGGACAATCGCGCCTATAGCGTGGGCGCAACTTACAGCAACGGTCCGATCAATCTGGCGGCCGCCTACCTTCAACTCAACAACGGCGGCTTGACCTCGAGCGGGGCACTGACGAGCAACGACTTCGTGAGCTTCCCCGCCGCGCGGCAGCGCGTCATGGGAGCGGGCGGCAACTACACGTTCGGTCCGGCCGTTGTCGGCCTGCTTTGGACGCATACGCTGTTCGACAACACGCAGCCTGGCGCGAACTCCGTGATCGCGCAGCCGTTCAACAGCCTGCATTTCGACAACTATGAAGTCAACGTTCACTATACGGTGACCCCTTCGATCTCGCTCGCCGGCGCCTACACCTTCACTCAAGGCGCCTTTAGCGGCAGCACCGGTTCGGCAGACCCGAAGTGGCATCAAGTGACGCTGATGGCGGACTATTCGTTCAGCAAGCGCACGGATGTCTATCTCGAGGGTGTCTATCAACACGCGTACGGCGCTGACGGCACCGCGTTCGAAGGTGCATATATCAACGGCTTGT
>DATGHJ010000491.1:0-8318 GCA_035308085.1 Trinickia sp.
GCACGCGAGATGGCTGACTTCGAGCAGCGGTTCATCGCGCACGCGCGCTTGCGCCGGTGCGCTGCCGCGTTCGTACAGATTCTCGATTTCGCGGCCGACCATCATTTGAATCAGCGACGCGGGCGTCAGATTCTTCGTCGCGACGTCGCCTTCGACGGTGCGGCCGTCGCGCATCACGGTCACGTAGTCGGTAATCTCGAAGATCTCTTCGAGCCGATGCGAAACGAACGCAAGCGCCTTGCCGCGCGAGCGCAGCAGCCGCATCACTTCGAAGAGGCTTTCGACTTCGGTCGGCGAGAACGACGCGGTCGGCTCGTCGAAGATGATCAAGTCCGAATCCTGCTGCAATGCGCGGCCGATTTCGATGATCTGTCGTTGCGCCATCGACAGGTCGCCGGCGCGCTTGTGCAGCGGCAGATGCTCCGCCTGGCGCAACTCCTCGAGCACCGCCTCGGCCTTGCGCTTGAGCGCTTTCCAGTCGAGCCTTTCGCGCTGGCCGAAATGCGTGAGACAAAGGTTCTCCATCACGCTGAGATCCGGCGCGATGCTGGTTTCCTGCAGCACGAGCGAAATGCCGGCGCGCATCGCATCGCGCGGTATCGCGAAGTCGACATCCTCGCCCTTGTAGCGCAGTACGCCTTCGGAGCGGCGCAGGTGACCGCTGACGATACGCGACAGCGTCGACTTGCCCGCGCCGTTGACGCCGACAAGCGCATGCACTTCGCCCGCGCGCAGCGTCAGTGATCCGTCTTTCAATGCGCGCACGGGGCCAAACAGTTTCGTCACGTGCTCGGCGCGCAGGATTTCGATCGGGACCGGTCGGTCAGCCCGCCGGGGCGCGTCAGTATCCATCATTTACGTCACTGTGCGGATTTCGACAATCTCGTAGGGGCCCAGTGTCAGCGGACCGGCGGCGAGCGCGGTTTGTTGCGGTGCGGTTGCGAATTCCGCGGCGGCGTTCCAGCGCGCGAGCGTCGCGTTCACTGCATTCGCGGCGTTCGACGAACCGAAGTCGAGTTCGACCGCCTGCGGCTGCGTGGACAGATTCGCAAACCACACCTTCGTGTGATGCTGCTGTTTCACTGCAAACGCGGCCAACGGCGCGCGGCTCCGTTCGACCGTCAGTTCGACGATCGACGCGCCGCGCGCCGCCGCCAGCGACGCAAGCAGGTGAAACAGCGGCGTCGGCCGTGCTCCATCGAAAAGGCCGCGCGGACCGGTTAGCTCCGACAGCGCGATATGCGACGCGCCGCCCGCCGCGAACGCGGCGAAGTAGCCAAGATTCCACGCGGCGCCGAACAATGCGTGCTGGCGCGGATCCTCGTCGGTGAGGCAGATGCGTTTGCCGTTCGAGCCCGCTTCGTTCGTCAATGTCGACGATCCGTACGGATTGTCGCGCGCCGCGATCGTACTGGGTCCGACCCGGTACGGCGTGCTGCCGGCGAGCGCGGTTACGCTGGCCGCGATGAACGGCAGCGTCGCGAGCGTTTCCATCACCGATCGGTCGTCGGCCGCGTGGACGATCGGGCAGGTCGTAAACGTCGCGTAGTCTAGTTGCGCGAACGGCGGCCGCTTGCGATTCAGTTCGGTGAAGTACGCGAACGAGCCGCCGCCGAGCGGAACGGCTGGGAACGCGGCGCGTGCCGCAGCGAACACTTCGTCGAATGACGGGCACGGCGGCCATGGGCTGCCGGGCAGCACCGCTTTCAGGTCCGGCGCAGGCGATACCTGTAGCGCGCTCGGCGCAACAGATTCTCGCGCTGCACTTGCAACGCGCGCCATTTCTTCGGCGGGATTTCCGTCGCCGGTCAGCACGACTTCAAGCACGTACGGCACGCGAGCCGCTTCGCTCAATTGCGCGAAGCCCTGCATCGCGCGCTCTGGAATATCCCGGCGCAGATCCAGATGGGCGCAGAAATATGCGGGGTTCAGCGTGCGCAATGCATCGGCGCGCTGCAGCGCGGCCTCGAGGTGTTCGGCGCGCACGCCGATGCCGAGTTGCGGCATTGCCCGTGCAGCGGGCTTGCGCCCGTCGAGCCGCACGTGCGCGGCAACGGCCGGATCGCGCGAAGCGGCAGTCGCAGCGGCCGCTCCGGACGCGCGCACGTTGACCGTCACCGACTGCTTCAACGTGGAGCCTTTGTCGAGCGTATAAGGCCAAGGCAACGCGAGCGGACGCACATAGGTCTTGAACGACGCGTCCGACCAGTTGCGCTGATCCTCCATCTCGAACGTGTCGCCTTCCATCCGCACCTCCGCGCTTAGCGTGTCGCTATGCTGCGTCGTCAGCGCGCGAATGTCGCGAAACGGCTGGAACGGGTCGATCTTCTCGGGAAAATACGTTTCCCGGCTTTTGCCGTCGACGGTCTCGACGACCACGCGTTTGCCCGATACGTCGAGCGGATGCAGCACAACGAAGCCGGTCCGGTTCGTCAACAGATCGTCTTCGAGCGTCGCGTCGGCATTGAATTCGAGGCGGCCGTCCGCACGCCCGATGATCGACGCGACCAGACGCAGTTCACTTCCAGTCGGTCCGCACGTACCGCGGAAGCGGACTTCGAACGTGTCGTCGCGCTGTTCGATCTGTACGTCATCGAGATCCAGCGGATGGGTGCCCCAGTTCTCGTCGCGTGCGAGAAACGAAATCGCACGGATCACCTCTTGACCGCCGTATCGAAGATAGCGCAGACCGCCGCCTTCGAATTCGACCGCCAGCGCTCCAGCCGCAAGCTGAACCGGCTCGGCTTCCACCTGAGTCGTGCCGACCAGCGCAACCGCCGAAGTTTCGACTGATTGCATGATTCCTCCTCGATCTCAGGTGCTCAGCGGTTCACTACTTTGGCCGGCACGATGAACGTCAGCAGCGCGCCGACGAACAACGCACCCGCCATCGCATAGAGGCCCGGATTGGTGCTGTTGGTCATGTCCTTGATGAAGCCGATCAGGTATGGACTGACGAAGCCGGCGAGGTTGCCCCAAGAGTTGATCAACGCAATGCCGGCTGCCGCGGCCGAGCCACCGAGGAACGCCGTAGGCAGGCTCCAGAACATCGGCAGCGTGCTGAGGCCGCCCATTGCCGCGAGCGTGAGGCCGACCATCGCGAGCACCGGTTGGTGGCCGAACGCGGCCGACATGATCAGACCCACGCTGCCGAGCACCGCGGTGAATGCGAGGTGCCAGCGTCGCTCTCGCCACCTGTCCGCGCTGCGCGACACGAGCAGCATCGTCGCCGCCGCCGCGCCGTATGGGATGGCTGTCAGCAAGCCCACCTGCAACGGGTCCCTGACACCAGTCGACGCGATCAGCGTAGGCAACCAGAAACCGACCGTGTAGAAACCGCAGATCAGGCAGAAGTAAATGCCGGTCAGCAACCACACGCGGCCGTTGGTGAAGATTTCGCGCAGCGAATGCTCAGCCTTGTGGGTCGAATCCGCGCGGATCTGCGCGTCGAGGAGCGCCCGCTCTTCAGGCGTCAGCCACTTCGCCTTCTTGATTCCGTCGGTCAGCAGGAAGATCGCCCCGATGCCGGCTGCGATCGACGGTATTCCTTCGATGAAGAACAGCCACTGCCACCCGGCGTAGTTCATGACGCCGCTGAACGAATGCAGCACGAGGCCGGACAGCGGACCGCCGATCAATCCGGAAAGCGGCACCGCCGCCGCGAACGCGGCGAACATCTTGCCGCGCCGATGTGACGGATACCAGTAAGACAGATAGAGGATCACGCCCGGATAAAAGCCTGCTTCGGCGAGCCCCAGCAGAAAGCGCATCACGTAGAAGGCTGTGGGCGTGGTCACGAACGCCATGCCGGACGAGATCACGCCCCATGTGATCATGATGCGGGCCATCCACAGCCGCGCGCCGACGCGATGCAGGATGATGTTGCTCGGAATTTCGACGAGAAAGTACGCGATGAAGAAAATACCGGCACCGAGGCCGTAGACGGTGTCGGAGAAGTGCAAGTCGGCTGACATCTGCAGCTTCGCGAACCCGACGTTCACGCGGTCCAGATAAGCGACCAGATAGCAGAACATCAGGAACGGCACGATCCGCCACGTTACCTTGGCGTAGGTCCGCGCCTCGAACGACTGCGCATCGTCCTGCGTTACGACTTCAACTGAATCGTTCAGCACTGTTTGTCTCCTTGGCGATGTCCGCGCCACCCTTTTCTTGGTGGCTGGATCTTCGGATTGCCCGCGAATTCCGCGTGGCCGCCTGACTCTCGCAATCGCCGCCGTCTCGCGTTAGATATTTGTATGATGACCATACATACTATGTATTGCGTACCGATCATAAGTAAAAAGTGATAACGTGTCAACGCATCACCACTCACGACCCATCACATATCAGTTGCATAGACATGGCTACTTCGACTTCTCCGTCACAATCGTCCATTGAGTTCGACCCGCCGAAGATCACGACCGGCGGCACGCTCGCTGACAGGGTGACCGCCGTGTTGCTCGAAAAGATCAAGGGCGGCGAGTTTCCGGCGGGCTCGCGGCTGCCGACCGAGCAAGTGATCTCCGAGCGCTTCGGCGTGAGCCGCACCGTCGTGCGCGAAGCCATCTCCCGGCTGAAATCGGACGGCCTCGTCGAAGTCCGGCAAGGCAGCGGCACCGTCGTCCGGGAGGCCAACCGCACGACTGCATTCCGGCTCGACATCGACCCGAAGGACTCCGTCGACGCGGTGCTGCGCGTGACCGAGTTGCGGCGCGGCATTGAAGCGGAAGCTGCCGCGCTCGCCGCGCAGCGCCGTACGCGCGCGCAACTCGCCGACATCAAGCGCGCGCTCACCGCGATCGACATGGCAGCGAAGAATCAGCGCGACGGCGTCGATGAGGATCTCGCTTTCCATATGGCAATTTCGCGCGCAACCGGCAATTCGCTGTACCCGTCGCTGCTCGAATACATCAGTCAGTTCATCCACGCGGCGATCCGTGTGACGCGGACCAACGAAGCGCGCCGCGACGATTTCTCGACTCAGGTCCGCAACGAACATCGCGCAATCTTCGAAGCGATCGCCGCGCAGGACCCGGTCGCTGCACGGAACGCCGCCATCAGCCACATCGACAACGCGGGAGCGCGTATTCAGGAAGCAGACTCCGCGTTCTGGGAAGGCGTCGGTACCGCGGCGGTGCGCCCGCTCATCAACGAGGAAAAGAAGGCGGCGAAGAAAGCCGCGCGCGACTAAGGGGTTAAGCAGGGTAAAGCGCGAGCACATCCGTTTGCCACGCACGTCGACATAATATAAGATCATCATACAACTTTTTGTGGCACACCTTCGCCGCACGTATTGTATGGAGACACACATGAAAATCCTGGTGACTGGCGCGGCGGGCTTCTTGGGCCGGCGTTTGATTCGCGTGCTGCTCGCGCGCGGCGCGCTGACCGGCGCAGACGGCCAGCCGCAGCGCATCGAGCAGATCGATGCATTCGACGTCGTTCCGCTCGCGGGCATCGACGATCCACGCGTTCACGCCATTGCCGGCGACATCTCCGATCCGGCCCAGGTCGAGCGGCTAATCGATGCGGGTACAACTACTGTTTTCCATCTCGCTGCAATCGTCTCCGGGCAAGCGGAACTGGAATTCGACCTCGGCATGCGCATCAATTTCGACGCGACGCGCGCGCTGCTCGAACGCATCCGCTCGCTCGGCACGCAGGCGCGCTTCGTTATGACGAGTTCGGTTGCCGTGTTCGGCGGGGCGTTGCCGGCCACCGTCGAAGACGCGCATGTCTGGTCGCCGCAAAGCTCCTACGGCACCGAGAAGGCGCTCGCCGATCTGCTGCTCGCCGATTACAGCCGGCGCGGCTTCGTCGACGGCCGCAGCTTACGAATGCCGACTGTCGTCGTGCGGCCGGGCAAGCCGAACCGCGCGGCGTCGAGCTTCGCGAGCGGGATCATTCGCGAGCCGATCAACGGCATCGATGCGGTGTGCCCGGTCGCGCCGCAAACAGTCCTGTGGCTGATGTCGCCGGACCGCGCGATCGACAACTTGGTGCACGGCCACGAGTTGCCCAAGGACAAGCTAACCAACGGGCGCGTGATCAACATGCCGGGTCTGTCGGTGACGGTCGAAGATATGCTCGCGTCGCTGCGGCGTATCGCGGGCAATGAAGTGGCGAACCGCGTGCGAATCGAACGCGATCCCGCCATCGAGCGCATCGTCAATTCGTGGCCGGGCAACTTCTCGGCGAACTACGCACGCTCGCTCGGTTTCGTATTCGATACAGACTTCGACAGCGTCGTGCGCGCGTTCATCGCGGACAACGCTGCGCTCGCCGCCTGAGCGCCACGACTTGCGAAAGCGAATACCATGACTTTGTCACCTGCCCTTCTCGGCTGCATCGCCGATGACTTCACTGGCGCAACCGACCTCGCCAACATGCTCGTGCGCGGCGGACTGCGTACCGTTCAGACCATAGGCGTGCCTCGCTCGCCGCTCGATACGCGGGCGCAGGCGGTCGTCGTCGCGCTGAAGTCGCGCACCGCGCCGCGTGACGAGGCGATCGCCGAGTCGCTGGCTGCGCTAGCGTGGCTAAAGTCGCTCGGCTGCAAACAGTTCTATTTCAAGTATTGCTCGACGTTCGATTCGACCGATGCGGGCAACATAGGGCCGGTAGCCGATGCGCTGATGCGCGAGCTGAATACTCCGTTTGCAATAGCGTGCCCGGCGTTTCCAGAGAACGGCCGCACCGTGTATCGCGGCAATCTGTTCGTCGGCGATCTGCTGCTCAATGAGTCGGGGATGCAGAACCATCCGCTGACACCGATGATCGACGCCAACCTCGTGCGCGTGTTGCAGCGGCAGACACCGACGAAAGTCGGGCTGCTGCGTTACGACGCCGTGCAACGTGGCGTCGAAGCGATCGCCGCTGCGCGCGCAGCGCTGCTTGAACAAGGGGTCGGGCTCGCGATCGCCGATGCGATCTCGGACGAAGACCTGTATACGCTGGGTGCCGCATGCGCGGACGATGTACTGCTGACGGGCGGCTCGGGCCTCGCGCTAGGCTTGCCGGGCAATTTTGCCCGCGCCGGCCTCCTGCCGGCGGCCGAAGACGCGGAGCAGTTGCCGGCGGTCGACGGCCTTGCCGCGGTGCTATCCGGCAGTTGTTCGAGCGCGACACAAGCGCAGGTTGAACACTGGCGCAGCAACGGTCGGCCTGCGTTCCGCATCGATCCGCTCGCGCTCGCCGCGGGCGAAGCGGTCGTCGATCAGGCAATCGCGTTCGCCGGACAGCACATCGGCCGTGAACCTGTGCTTGTCTACGCGACCAGCGCGCCGGAAGAAGTCGCTGCCGTGCAGAAGCAGCTCGGCAGTGCGGCATCGGGCGATCTGGTCGAACAGGCCCTGGCCGGCATTGCGCGGCGCCTGCGCGGTGCAGGGGTCCGGCATTTCGTCGTCGCCGGCGGCGAGACATCGGGCGCGGTCGTCAATGCGCTAGGCGTCGAGGCGCTGTGCATCGGGCCACAGATCGACCCCGGTGTGCCGTGCACCGTTTCGCTCGGCACGCCGCCGCTCGCGCTCGCGCTGAAGTCCGGCAACTTCGGCACGGTCGATTTCTTTAGCAAGGCGCTGAAGGTTTTCAAGGAACTCCAGGAAGGACGCCGATGAGCTCCGCGATATCATCCGCAGCCACCGCAGAAAGCCGGGCGCGCGAAGAGATCGCGCGCATCGGCGCGGATCTGTATCAACGCCGGTATACGGTCGGCTCGGCGGGCAACATCAGCGCCCGGCTCGACGATGGTTGGTTGATCACGCCGACCGACGCGTGCCTCGGCCATCTCGATCCAGCGAAGATCGCCAAGGTCGATCGTAAGGGCCAATGGGTCAGCGGCGACAAGCCGTCGAAGACGCTCGCGCTGCATCGGAACATTTACGACCGCAACCCGGCGACGCACGGCGTCGTCCATACACATTCGACGCATCTGGTCGCGCTGACGCTCGCAGGCGTATGGCAGGCGAACGACGTGCTGCCGCCGATTACGCCGTACTACGTGATGAAAGTAGGCCACATTCCGCTGATTCCGTATTGCCGGCCCGGCGACCCGAGCGTCGCCGAACGCGTGCGCGAACTAGCGACCGACGTGCGCGGCGTGCTGCTCGAGCGACTCGGTCCGGTCGTATGGGGCGCGAGCGTCTCGCAGGCCGCGTGGGCACTGGAGGAACTCGAAGAGACCGCTCGCCTGTGGCTAATGACCGAGCCGCGCCCTGCGCCGTTGAGCGACGCGCAAATCGACGAATTGCACACGACGTTCGGCGCGCGCTGGTGAAATGCGCGTTGCGCAAGCCACGCGAGCAGCGCAAACAACGTTT
>DATGHJ010000492.1:0-5815 GCA_035308085.1 Trinickia sp.
CACGGCGATGAAGTCGATCGGCACGATCGTCGGGCCCTGGTGCAGCATCTGGAAGAACGCATGCTGGCCGTTGGTGCCCGGCTCGCCCCATGTGACCGCGGAGGTCGGATAGTCAACGAATGCGCCGTCGAGCCGCGCGGACTTGCCGTTGCTTTCCATCTCGAGCTGCTGCAAATAGGACGGCAGAAAGTGCAGCGCTTCGGAGTAGGGCGCCACCAGATAGCTCTGCGAACCGAAGAAGTTCCGATACCAGATGCCGATCAGGCCCATTAGCACCGGCAGGTTGCGTTCGAGCGGCGCGTTCTTGAAGTGCTCGTCCATGTCGTTGGCGCCGGCCAGCAGTTCGTCGAACTGATCGGGGCCGATCGCGATCATGATCGACAAGCCGACCGCCGACCACAGCGAATAGCGTCCGCCGACCCAGTCCCACATTTCGAACACGTTGTCCTGCGCGATGCCGAATTTGACCACTTCGTCCGGGTTCGCCGACACGCCGACGAAGTGCTTGGCAAGCGCGCTCTTCGGACAGCCTTTGGCGATGAACCAGTCGCGCAGCGAAAGCGCGTTGGTCATCGTTTCGAGCGTCGTGAATGTCTTCGAGACGATGATTGCGAGCGTTTCCTCCGGGTCGACTTGTTCGAGCACGCGCGCGAGATCGGCGCCGTCGACGTTCGAGACGAAGTACGTGGCGATTTCGGGCGTCGCGAGATGATGCAGCGCGTGCACGACCATCTTCGGCCCAAGGTCCGAGCCGCCGATGCCGATGTTGACGACGTGACGAATGCGCTTGCCGGTGTAGCCGGTCCAGTGCCCGTCGCGCACTTGGTTCGCGAACGCGGCCATCTTTGCGCGTTCGGCAGCGACTTCCGCGTGGAACGGGGCGCTCGCGCCGGTCGCGCGCAGCGCGGTGTGGAGCGCCGCACGGCCTTCGGTCGGGTTGACGATTTCGCCCGCGAACATCGCGTCGCGGCGCGCCTCGACACCCGCTTCACGCGCGAGCGTCACGAGGAGGCGCAGGGTCTCGTCGGTGATGCGGTTCTTCGAGAAGTCGGCGGCAAGGCCCGCGCCTTCAAACGTGAAACGCTCGGCGCGCGTCGGGGAGGCATCCTGGCCGGCCGCGAACCAGTCGCGCAGGCGCGCGTCGCGAATCTGCTCGTAGTGTGCTTGCAGGGAGGACCAGGAGGGAAGCGTATTCAGCGTCATAAACTGTCCGTCTTGCGAAGGGGCTCGAAGGGAGGGCCGCGCATCCGGCTTGGCACGCGGTCCGTCGTCGTGAAGCAACGCTGCGCCGCGCACGCTCCCGTGCTTGGATCGATCGTGCGTCCGGAGCGCGGGCCCGGGACGCGTTCGATGTACGGCGCAGTCGGTCAGTATAGCGGCCTCGTGTGTCGGCGCGCATGCCTTGATGGTGAACGGCGCGCGCTTGGCGTGCACGGCATGCGCCGTGCCATTGCGTCCAAAGCGGTCATCAAGCGCGCCGCGAATAGATCAGTCGATTGAGCAATTCGCGCACGACTGGCGCGAGTTCGCCCGCCGTGAGGCCCGCCGGGCCTCGACCGCGTTCGGTCAGGGTATCGGCGGCAAGGCCGTGCAAATAGACGCCCGCGAGTGCCGCCTCGTACCGCGGCAGCCGTTGCGCGAGCAGCGCGCCGATGATGCCGCCGAGCACGTCGCCCGTGCCGCCCGTCGCGAGCGCCGCGCTGCCCGTCGGATTGATCGCCGCGCGGCCGTCCGGCGCGGCGATCACCGTGCCCGCGCCTTTGAGCACGATCACGCTCGAAAAGCGGGTAGCGAGCGCGCGTGCGGCGGCGAGCCGGTCTTGTTGGATCGTCGCGGCGTCGCATCCCAGCAAGCGCGCGGCTTCGAGCGGATGCGGCGTCAGCACGCAGACGTCGCCTGCCGTGCCGCGTGCGGCAACGCCGGCGGCCAACTCCGCGTCGCGAGCGACGAGGTTCAGCGCATCGGCGTCGATCAGCGTCGGCACATCGAGACGCAACGCGCGGCCCAGCGCTTCGGCCGCGCGTTGCGTGTCGCCCATGCCGCAGCCGATCGCGAGGGCGTCCATCGTGTCGAGCCGCAGCGCGTCGGCCGAGTGCAGCATCAACTCCGGATGCGGGGGATCGTACGCCGGGCCGCCGGCGCCGATGAACGCGACGTGCACCTTGCCCGCGCCGGTGTAGAGCGCGGCGCGCGCAGCGAGGATCGGCGCGCCGCACATGCCGGTGTCGCCGCCGACGACGGCCAGGCTGCCGAACGTGCCCTTATGGGTGGCGTGCGAGCGGGCGGGGAACGAGGGGGTGAAGAGCGCCGGCGCATTCAGGCGGATCGGGCCGGGCGCGGCCGTGTTCATGTCGACGGCGAGGCCGATCGGCGCTACGGTCACGGCACCCGCGAGATCGCGGCCTGACGCCGTGTAGAGCCCCGGCTTCGCGCCGATGAACGTGATGGTATCGGTGGCCGTCACGACCGCGCCTGGGCCGACTGGATGGCCGGTGTCGCTGTCAAGGCCGCTCGGGACATCTATCGCCAGTACGCGACCGGAGTTCCGCGAGCGTTCGCCCAGGTGCTCGGCCACTTGCGCGAACACACCTTCGAGCGGCCGAGCGAGGCCGATGCCGAACATCCCGTCGACGACCCAGCCATAGGCGTCGAAAGACGCAGGCGGCGCGGCCGATATCGTCACCCCGGACGCGCGCGCGATGCCCAGCGCCCAGCGCGCGTCGTCCGATTTGACTTCGACAGGCATGAACACTTCGACGGCGATGCCCGCGCGATGCAGTTCGGCCGCGGCAACGAGGGCGTCGCCACCGTTGTTGCCCGGCCCGGCGATGATCCAGATGGGGCGAGCTTCGGCCGACGAGCCGTCGTGCGTGGCGCGATCGGCGAGAAAACGCGCGGCGGCCGCACCGGCGCGCGCCATCAGCGTGTGCGCGGGAAGTGCTGCTTCGGCTGCCTTTTCGAGCGCGCGAAGTTCGGCGACGGTGTAGAGCGGCAGGGGCCGCTCGTGAGGGGAGAGGAGCGGCTGTGAAGCCGAATCGAGCGGAGCGGTAGCGGTCATGTCGGGCGGCGCAAGCGGGGACACGTGCGAAAAACGCCTCCGGCTGGGCGCAAACGGAGCGGGGCGCCTGGACCTGGCTCGCGCATCAGGTCCGCGAGCCGGGGTTGCCGCGCAAACCGCGCGGTCAGCTCGTGAAACGATCGGGGCGGAGCGCCGCGAGCGTATCGGGCGGCACGCTGGGTGCGTTGCCGGAAACAAGATCTGCCACCACTTTAGCAGACCCGCACGCGAGCCCCCAGCCGGCCGGCCCGTGGCCGAAATTGACGAAAAGCCGCGGATGCATCGCTTGTCCGACCACCGGCAGGCCGTCCGGCGAGAGCAGCTTCACGCCTTCCCACGCGAGCGCCGCCGAAATTTTGGCGGCGCCGGGAATCCAGTCGTGAGTGGCCTGGCCGAGCAGTGTCAGGGCGGCTTTCTTGAGCGGTTCGGCAAGCGGTTTCGTGCTCTCCCGCACGCCTTGCACCACGGCGCCGCCCGCGATGCGCAGGCGCTGGTTCATGCGTGACATCGTGATGCGTTTGATCGCGTCGACCACGGCCAGATGCGGCGCACGTTCTTCGTAGGCGATCGGCGCGGTCAGGGCGTGCAGCCGCAACGGGTGCAGCGGCAGATCGAGGCCGAGCCGCCGGATGAGCGGGAGACTGCCCGCGCCGGCCGCGACGACGATTGCATCCGCGGCGATCACGTCGACCTCGCGTGTGCGTGTGGGCTCGCCTTCGCGGGGCGCGAGCTCGACGGCAGCGCGCTGATGGTCGACACGGATCGCCGCGACGCTGCGGCCGAACTTGAACTCGACGCCGCCGTTTTCGTCGAGCACCTGCTTGACGAGCTTGGCGAAGAGCGGGCAGTTCGCCGTGCGCTCGGTCTCGAACAGCACGCCGCCCGCGAATTCGGGCTCGGTCGGCACCGAGTGCTCGACGGCCGCGCATTCTGCCGGTGTCAGCACATGGTGTTGCATTTCGAATTCGCGCAGCAGGTCGAGCGCGCTTTGCAACTGTTCCCATTCACGGTGATGGCGCACCACGTGGAGCACACCGCTTTGCTGTTCGAATTCGAGCTTGAAGCGGTTCTCGAGATCGGCGATCGCCTCGCGCGATGCGTCGATGAGCGGCTTCAGGCGCAGGCAGTGCTCGCGGAACACGTCGGGCGCTTGCAATTGATCGAGCCGGCGCATGAAGTTGCGTGCGCCCGAATTGATGCCTGGCTTGAACACGATGCCGCTTTTCGGGGCACGCCGGCTTTGCATGAAGGTCGGGCCGAACCAGACGTCGAGCGGCGTCGGCAGCATCGCGCCGCCGTGCCCGTAGGTCGCGCCTTGCGCGACAGTGGCGTGGCGCTCGACGACGCACACGCGGTGCCCGGCCGCGCGCAGGTGATATGCGGTGGCGACCCCGACGATCCCGCCGCCAATGACAATGACATCCATGACTGATTCGATGCGAAGGAGCGCGAGGGGGCGCTTCCTGATTCCCGTGTTCGCGTGACGTGCGGCGCTGTGCGAGGTGGCGCGCCGACGGATGAAGCCGTGCATGATACCGCCAAACGCGCCCAGCCGGTCGCGCGGACGGCGGCGGGCGTGGTGCGCACGCGTCGCCTGGTGCGGGGCGACGCGCGTTGAAGTTGGGGGGGCGGCCCGTGGTGCCGGCGTGATAGCCGCGCGCTCGAAACCGCCCGGCAAGCCGCGTCGCGCCACGCGCCTTAGGCCATTCGGCCAGCTTTTCGGGGGCCACTTCCAGGTATAATCTCGGTCTTCCTTTCGCCTCACGTCGCCCCCACGCGCGACTCATCGACGTCACGTCCAGTCCATGGCCCACTTCTCGTGTTTCCCCGGTGCTTCGGCCCTTTCCGATTTCCGTCAAACCCGCCTTCTCGACACGCTTGCGAAAATCGACAGCAACATCGTCGGCATTCGCGGCCAATATCTGCACTTCGTCAATTCGTCCGAGACGCTCACGAGCGAAGACAGCTCGAAAATCGAGGCGCTGATGCACTACGGCGCACCGCTCGAGGCGGGCAGCGAGCGCGGCGCGGCTGAAACTTTCCTGGTGGTGCCGCGCTTCGGCACGGTCTCGCCGTGGGCGAGCAAGGCGACCGACATCGCCCATCACTGCGGTCTCACGCATGTGCGCCGCATCGAGCGCGGGATCGAGTACACCGTCATTCTGAAAAGCGGCTTGCTCGGCGGCAAGAAGGCGCTCTCCGGCGAGGCGCGCGCGGCCGTGGCGGCAGCGCTGCACGATCGCATGACCGAAAGCGTGGCGCCCTCGCGCGACGCTGCCCAGCACCTGTTCGACGAACTGCCCGCGAAGCCGCTTTCGACCGTCGATATCCTGGCGCGCGGACGCGGCGCGCTCGAAGCGGCGAACACCGAACTCGGCCTCGCGCTCGCGGATGACGAAATCGACTACCTCGTCGATGCGTTCGGCAAGCTCGGACGCAATCCGACCGACGTCGAGTTGATGATGTTCGCGCAGGCCAACAGCGAACACTGCCGCCACAAGATCTTCAACGCGCAATGGACGATCGACGGCGAGCCGCAGGACATCTCGCTGTTCCAGATGATCAAGAACACCGAGAAGCTGAACCCGCAGGGCACGATCGTCGCCTATTCGGACAACTCGGCAATCATGGCGGGCGGCATGGCGGAACGCTGGTTCCCGCGCGCGGCTGGCGCCGCGGGCGAACCGGGCGAGCGCTATGGCCGCCACGTCGAGCTCACGCACACGCTGATGAAGGTCGAGACGCACAATCACCCGA
>DATGHJ010000493.1:0-7931 GCA_035308085.1 Trinickia sp.
AGGAACATTGCGCGCATGCAAGCGCGCATGGACGCGCTCGGCGTGAAATTCCGCCCTCACGTGAAAACCACCAAATGCCTGGACGTGGTCCGTGCGCAATTGGCGGCGGGCGCGCAAGGCATCACCGTTTCGACACTGAAAGAAGCCGAAGCGTTTTTTGCGGCCGGCGTGACGGATATTCTTTACGCGGTCAGTATCGCGCCGTCGAAGTTGCCGAGGGCGATGGCGCTAAGGCAGAAAGGCTGCGATCTGAAGCTCGTGGTCGACAACGTACCTGCGGCAGCGGAGATTGCAAAGTTCGCGAGCGGGCAGCGCGAAGCGCTGGAAGTCTGGATCGAAGTCGATACGGATGGCCATCGCTCAGGCATGACGCCGGAGCAGGAGGCATTGCTCGAAGTCGGGCGCATTTTGCACGCGGGCGGCATCAAAGTGGGTGGCGTGATGACACACGCGGGGTCGAGTTACGACCTTCACACGCCCGAAGCCCTCAGTGAACTTGCCGAGCAGGAACGAGCGGGCTGCGTTCGCGCGGCGCAAAGGTTGCGCGACGCGGGTATTGCTTGCGAAGCGGTAAGCGTCGGTTCGACGCCGACGGCATTGTCGGCCGCGAAGCTCGACGGCGTGACCGAAGTGCGGGCGGGTGTCTATGTATTCTTCGATCTCGTGATGCACAACGTCGGCGTCTGTTCGATCGACGACATCGCGTTGAGCGTGGTCGCCACGGTCATCGGCCATCAGCCCGAAAAGGACTGGATCATTCTGGATGCGGGCTGGATGGCGATGAGCCGCGATCGCGGCACGTCGAAACAGGCGCATGATTTCGGCTATGGTCTGCCGTGCAGGCTCGATGGCGCGCCGTTGAACGGCTGGGTGATGAGCGGCGCGAACCAGGAGCACGGGATTCTTTCGCCCGCGAAACCGCAACACGCCGACGGGTCGCAAGACGAGAGCTTGGCGACGCGTTTTCCGATCGGCACCAAGCTGCGCGTCCTGCCCAATCACGCTTGCGCGACGGGCGCGCAGTTTCCCGAATATCACGCGCTATCGGACGATGGCGAAACTACCGTATGGAGTCGCTTTCATGGCTGGTAATGAACTGAGCACGCACCTGCCGCGCACCGAAAACCCCGCAGGCCTCTCGACGCCCGGAGGCCACTATAGTCACGTCGCCATCGCCAACGGGCTCGTGTTCGTGTCGGGGCAATTGCCGATCGACACGAACGGCCAGAAGCTGACTGACGCGTCCTTCGAAGCCCAGGCCGAGCAGGTGCTGGCGAACGTTAAAGCGGCGCTCGAAGGCGTGGGCAGCAGCATTGGGCAACTGGTGCAGGTCCGTGTCTATCTCGCCGATATCGAGCATTGGCCGAGTTTCAATCAGATCTACACGCGCTGGGCGGGCGATGCGCGGCCGGCGCGCGCGATCGTGCCAACCGGCCCGCTGCATTACGGCTTCAAGATCGAAATCGAAGCGACGGCGATGCTGTGACGCCGGCGGAGCGCGCTGGATTAAGGCACGCTATCTTTCGATAGCGACGGCGTGCACCTCAAGCATGCCTTTTCGCGGCTCTTCGCGGAGGATCGAGCACAGGTCGTGACCTTCCTCGCTTGCCTTGATCAAGCTCCAGGTGAGCGGCCGAGCAGATACTACAACTCGGCCGCACCTGGTCACTTCTTCCTGAGCGGCACGTCCTCGATCAGCCATGCCAGCGCGAACGCGAGCACGACGATGCACGCGGCGACGACGAACACCGTATGCATGGCGCCGCCGAACGCCTGCAGATAATCGTCGCGCAGTGCGGCCGGCAGCGCTTGCACGGCGGACGGCCTCAGCGCCTGGGGCAACTCGGCGCCGGCGGGCAACAGCGCGGCGAGCCGCGCGTGCAGCACATTCGTGAAGACCGCCCCGAACGCCGCCACGCCGACCGAGCCGCCGATCGAGCGGAACAACGTCGCGCCCGACGTCGCGACGCCCATATGCTTGAACGCGACGGTGTTCTGCACGGCGAGGATCAGCACTTGCATGACCATGCCGAGGCCGCACCCGACGAGGCCCATATACAGATACATGCGCTCGATAGGCGTCGAAACGGAGAGCGTGGCGAGCAGCAGCATCCCGACGCACACGAGCAGCGTGCCGACGATCGGAAACGCGCGATATTTGCCGATCTTGCTGATGATCCGCCCGCTCGCAATCGACGTGACGAGCACGCCGCCCATCAGCGGCAGCAACTGCATGCCGGCTTGCGAAGGCGTCGAATTCTTGACGACTTGCAGATACAGCGGCAGGAACGTCACCGCTCCAAACAGTGAGACGCCCACGATGAAACCGATCAGGCTCGCAAGCAAAAACGTGCGCTCCTTGAAGAGTTCGAGCGGCATGATGGGCTCGGCCGCTAGCCGCTCTTCGTAGACGAAGCCCGCGATCGCGATGCAGCCGAGCGCAAGCGTGAACCACAAGTCAGGCGACGACCACGGCAGGACCGTGCCGCCCTGACTCGTAAACAAGATGATGCAAGTGAGCGCGGCGGCGAGATAACCGGCGCCCATGTAATCGATCTTGTGCTTCACGTGCGCAACATGCGGCTTGAACGCAGCCCCGATCACCGCGAGCGCGACGATGCCGAGCGGCACGTTGATGTAGAAGATCCAGCGCCACGACAGATGCTCGACGATGAAGCCGCCCGCGAGCGGCCCGATGACGGTCGCAAGACCGTAGACGCCGCCGAACAGCCCCTGATAGCGGCCGCGTTCGGCGGGCGGGATGATGTCGCCGATCGCCGCCATTGTGATGACGAGCAGACCGCCGCCGCCGAGGCCCTGCAGCGCACGCAGCAAAATGAGCTGCGTCATGTTCTGCGCGAGCCCGCACAGCACGGAGCCGAGCAGGAATAGCACAATCGAAGCCTGCAGCACGGTCTTGCGGCCGAACAGGTCGCCGAACTTGCCATAGAGCGGCACGACGATGGTCGACGTGAGCAGGTAGGCCGTGACGACCCACGACAGATTTTCCAGTCCGCCGAGTTCGCCGACGATGGTAGGCAGCGCGGTCGAGACGATTGTCTGGTCGAGCGCCGCCAGCAGCATGACGAGCAGCAGCGCCGAGAAGATCAGCCGGATCGGCGGGCGTTCGCCGGCTTCGGCTCGCCCGCTTTCAATTGCGGCGACGGAGGTATCGATATCCATGGGGACACTCGGTCTTGAAATTAATTAACGCGGCGATTAATATAGGCGACATTCCTTGCCCAGTCAAACAACTTGATTCGAAGATGGCTACGAGAAAGACCGCGCAACAGATCGTGGCAACCACGGGGACCACCAAAACCGGCGCGCGAACGGTGAAAGCGCCGCCCAAGCCCGCCGCGACGCCGCGCCGGCCCGGCCGTCCGACGGGCGGTTTGAGCGGGCCGGAACAGCGCGAGAAACTCCTGAACACGGCGCTCGTGCTGTTTGCGCGCCAGGGCATCGTGGATACGACGCTCGCCGCGATCGCGCGCGAAGCCGGTGTCACGCCGGCGATGGTGCACTATTACTTCAAGACCCGCGAACAGTTGCTCGACGTACTGATCGACGAGCGGTTCGTTCCGGTGCGCAAGGCGATCAGCGGCGCGTTCGAGGACAACGCGGACGACCCCGTGGCGGCGCTCGCGGCGATCGCGCAGCGTTTCGTCGATCTCGCCGCCGAGCGTCCGTGGTTTCCGTCGCTATGGATTCGCGAGGTCATCAGCGACGCGGGCTTGCTGAGGCAGCGCATGCGCGACCGTTTCAAGGACGCGCATCGCAAGGACGAGCTCCAGTGGATCGTGCGCTGGCAAAAAGAAGGGCGCCTGAATCCCGACCTCGAGCCGGCGCTCGTCTTTCCCACGCTGCTCGGCATCACGTTGCTGCCGCTTGCGGCGTCGACCATCTGGCGCGCCGATCCTGAACGGCGACAGATCGGCACGGACGAAATCGCCCGTCACGCGATCGCGCTGCTCACCAACGGCATCGGCGCGCGCAAGAACCAACGCTGAGCGTAAGTACCGCTACGATCAGGCGCGAGTTTTGCGTCTGGAGGTGGCGAACGCAACACTTGCCGTTTGCAAGACGGCTTGATAATCCGCTTGAAAACCACCATATACAGTGCGTCTTTCATAGGCGTTTCTTCGTCGCGTGCTAGGGTTCCGCTCGACATGTAAACACATGGCGCAGAGGGCATGGCAACGCAGCGTCACGCAGACGGATGTTGTGCCGAAAGAGGCGCGCCGATTGTTGTGCCGAACGCGTTGCAACTCGCGGCGCGTGTTCGGGTCGGAGTCTTCAGCACGCGGCCGCCAAGCCGCAGACGGTTGCAAGCGGCTGGCAAAGGGCGCGTGCCAAGGGCAGTTTGATTGGCGAAGCGCGGCGTGGTTGGCGGCGTTTCGCACCGTACTGGTAGCGAAAAAAACGTATGAACGGAGCATTGAGACTTGACCGGGCGACGATCGTCCTCGTGGAGGACGATCCGCAGAACCGGGATTCGCTCGTGATGTTGCTGGAATCGGAAGGAGCGCAAGTCGTGGCAGTGGCGGATGCGGAGGAGGGCGTGGAAGCGGCGATGCGGGTGCTGCCCGATGCCGTCGTCTGCGATCTCGATCTGCCGACGATGGACGGTTTCTATTTGATTCAGCGGTTACGCGACTATGAGATTTGCACCAATCACAGCCCGTGCGTAGCGGTTGCGATCACTGGGCACACTGACGAGGCTTACCGGCTTCGCAGCATCGGCGAGGGCTTTCAGCACTTCATGACGAAACCCGCGCGGCCGGAAGTGCTGGTTTCGCTGTTGCACGAAGCGATTGGCGCTCGCGCGGCGAGTTGATGCCGCTTGCAATACGCGGCGACGCGGTTTTCTCTGACCGCCGCCGCAAGGCGCGTCTTGCCGAACAAGACGCGGCGTCCATGTTTTTATCCAAATTACCGCTGCCGCGTTCGGCAACCGTCATTCTTTCTCCTTTAGCGTCAGGCGCTTAGGCGTCATGCCCGCAGGTTGTCCACAAAGTTGCCAACAAAATCTGTGGACAAGTTGCCAATATTCCGACGACAACTCCACGCCGATCCGCTGCCCCGAGCGCAATCCGCTTTCGCTATCTCCCGATCAAATAGGCGAATTGTCTGGCTATCGACCCTCTCGCTATAGTCGTACGCATGACATCAACGGCGCACGAACCAGGCGCCAAGCGTGGAGGAAGACATGAATCGGATCGATCTGGATAACCGCGTCGTCGTCGTGACTGGCGGCGCACGGGGGATTGGCTACGCAGTCGCACAACGCGCGCTGCGTTCGGGAGCGGCGGTGGCGTTGTGGGATCTCGACGCCGAGCGCTTGTCGCGAAGTCAAGCGGAGTTGAGCGAGCTTGGCAAGGTGAGCGTATGTCCGGTCGAGCTGACCGACGAAGCTGCCGTCGCGCGCGCCACGCAGGAAACGATCGCCGCTCACGGCTCGATCGACGTGCTCATCAACTGCGCGGGCATCACGGGCGGCAACGGCGCCACCTGGGAACTCGCGCCCGACGTATGGCGCCGCGTCGTCGACGTCAATCTGATCGCGCCGTACCTGACCTGCCGCGCGATCGTTCCGCAGATGCTCAAGCAGGGCTACGGCCGCATCGTCAATATCGCTTCGGTGGCGGGCAAGGAAGGCAATCCGAACGCATCGCACTACAGCGCGTCGAAGGCGGGTCTGATCGGCCTCACTAAGTCGCTCGGCAAGGAACTGGCGACGAAGAACATCCTCGTCAACGCGGTCACGCCAGCGGCGGCGAAGACGGAGATCTTCGATTCGATGTCGCAGCAGCACATCGACTACATGCTCTCGAAAATTCCGATGAATCGGTTTCTGCTGCCGGAAGAGGCCGCATCGCTGATCCTGTGGCTGTCGTCGGAAGACTGCGCGTTCAGCACGGGCGCGGTGTTCGACTTGTCGGGCGGACGCGCGACTTATTGAGCGCGTTTTACAGGGACCGCGTAAAAAACACCTGCTGCACACACCAGCAGGCAAAGAGCGAAGCCGGCCCCATACAAGGAAGCCGGGCTCCATCGAGGCGCCCCTGAGCGCCTGCAAGGAGAAAGCATGAACGGCCCACACGCTCATTATCATTCGCTGTCGACCGGTGTTAGCGCTTTAGCGGTTACTCCGGTCCCATGCAAAGCGCCCTCCGAGGGGGCAGTTGCCTCCCTTGGGGTGGCCCGGCGGGAGGCAGCATGACCGAAACGACGCATTTCGCCGCACAAGCGAGCGCGACACGCAAGGCGATGCGGCACCTGCTGCCGTTTCTGCTGCTGATGTATGTATTGGCGTTTCTCGATCGCGCGAACATCGGTTTTGCGCAGCATGCGCTGCAGCACGACACGGGTCTCTCCGACAGCGCCTTCGCGTTAGGGGCGGGCGTGTTCTTCATCGGCTACGCGCTGTTCGAGGTTCCCAGCAATCTCGCATTGCATCGCTTCGGCGCGCGCGGCTGGATGTGCCGGATCATGGTGACGTGGGGCGTCGTCTCGGCGGGCATGGCCTTCGCGCACACGGCGCCGCTGTTCTACACGCTGCGCTTCCTGCTCGGGGTGGCCGAAGCGGGCTTTTTTCCCGGCGTCGTTTATTACCTGTCGCAGTGGTTTGCGCAGAGCGCGCGCGCTCGTGCGCTAGGCCTGTTCTATTTCGGCGCGCCGCTCGCGTTCATTTTTGGCGGACCGTTCTCCGGCATGCTGCTCGATCTGCACGGTGCGTTCGGTATCGCCGGCTGGCAGTGGATGTTCATGATCGAGGGACTGCTCGCATCCATAGTGGGCGTGTGGGCGTTCTGGTATCTCGACAACCGGCCCGCGAACGCGCGTTGGCTTGATGCCGACGAACGCGCGGCGCTCGAAGCGGCGATCGGCGACGATGCGCGCTCCGCCTCGGCGCACGGGCCGCACAGCGTGATCGGCGCGCTCACCGACCGGCGCGTGCTGATGCTCGCCGCCATCTATCTGCTGATTCAAGTCAGCGTGTACGGCGTGATCTTCTATTTGCCGCAGCAGGTCGCGGCGCTGCTCGGCACGAAAGTGGGCGCCGAAGTCGGTTTCGTGATTGCGCTGCCTTGGCTGTGCGCGGTCGTCGCGACATGGCTCGTCCCGCGCCACGCCGATCGTCGCCAGGCGCATCGTGGCTGGGCAATCGGCTTGCTCGCGCTTTCTGGCGCCGGAGTGATCATCTCGGGCGTGGCGCCGAACGCCGGGATCGGGCTCATCGCACTCGCCTGCGCCGCGAGCGGCTTTATCGCCGCGCAGCCGCTTTTCTGGACGTTCCCGACGCGTTATCTGACCGGCGCACCCGCCGCGGGCGGCATCGCGCTGATCAATTCGATCGGCAGTCTCGGCGGCTTTCTGGCGCCGACGCTGCGCACGAGCGCCGAGCACGCGTTTCGATCGACCGCGGCGGGACTTGCCGTGCTCGGGGCGGCGAGCTTCGCGGCGGCGCTTCTGATCGCCGTGGCCGTGCGCCGGCCTCAAGCGCGGCAGCCCGGCAACGACATGACGCATTCAACCTATATCGCCGACGCGCAAGCGGCGTCGGCGTCCACACGACGGAGCTAACCTCATGGCAATGCCTACCATCCGGCACGTCCGCGCGTTCACGGTGCGCGGCGGCGGCGCCGATTATCACGACCAGGGCGCCGATCACTGGATCGACGACCACATTTCGACGCCGATGGCCCGCTATCCGGAATACCGGCAAAGCCGCCAGTCGTTCGGGCTCAACGCGCTCGGCTCGCTGGTGGTCGAGATCGAAGCGAGCGACGGCACCGTCGGCTTCGCGGTGACGACGGGCGGCGAGATCGGCGCGTTTATCGTCGAGAAGCATCTCGCTCGCTTTCTCGAAGGGCAGCTCGTCACCGACATCGAGAAAATGTGGGATCAGATGTACTACGCGACGCTGT
>DATGHJ010000494.1:0-14407 GCA_035308085.1 Trinickia sp.
TGCGCCGCTTCGTGTCGATCGAGCTTAGGTGAACGGCGCGTAGAACACGCTTTTGTTCATTCAAGCTTGCATGCTTCTCGCCTGTACCGCTGGATCGTACGTGCCGCCCGTCTACGACAACCAGGATCAAAGCGAGGCGGGGCGCGCTTTCATCGTCGCGGACTGCATGTATCGCGACGGATGGACGAGGTAGTGACTACCTCCGCGCCTCGACGATCCCCCGGATCGTGCGCCGAACGAGATCGAGTTCGGTCGACTTGTCGAAGAAATGCTGCGCCCCTGCGGCCAGGCATTCGTGCTCGTATTCGGGTCTGGGGTTGTTGGTCACGACGATCGACACCACCGGCAACGCGCGCTCGGCGAGCTTTTTCAAGAGCGTGAGCCCGCTGCCCTTCGCAAGATGCAAGTCGACGATAGCGATATCCGCGGCGGCCTTGGCAATGCCGTCCAGCGCCGTGTCCGAATCCTCCGCTTCGCCGACGATCAGCACGCCGTCGATCGCGCCCACGAGTTTGCGAAGGCGCCGCCGAATCATCTCGGAGTCCTCGACCAGAAACACTTTCACGGGGGGGCTCGCGCTTGTCGATTTCATGCAACCAGTATGGCGCGCGGGCCAGGCTCGCGAAATCAGCGATGGATAAGAGTCCTGTAGGAAGGAGGGAAGGCTTGTACGCCGATTCCTACAGGCGACGCCTGGATGCGCGCCCGATGCTCGCCCCGACTCGGCTTTGTTCGAGGCGTTCGGCCCCAGTCACAACCCGCCGCTTTCCTCGTCTTCGAACAGCTTGTTCTTGATCGCGTAGCGCACGAGCCCCGCATCGTGCGGGATCTGCATTTTCTCGAGGATGCGCGTCTTGTACGTGCTGACGGTTTTCGCGCTCACGCAGAGCTTCTCGGCGATTTCCGAAATCGTTTCCCCGGCGACGAGCCGCCGGAACACGTCGTACTCGCGGTCGGACAACTTGTGATGCGGCGCTTCGTCAGGCGGGGCGGAGAGGTTCAGCGCGAAGCGCTCGGCCATCGCGATGCTCACGTAGGCGTTGCCCGAGGCGATCCGGGTCACGGCCTTGACGAGTTCGGTGGGCGCGCTTTCCTTGGTCAGATAGCCCGCGGCGCCGGCCTTGAACGCGCGCACCGCGTACTGCTCCTCGGCGTGCATGGTGAGCACGAGGATGCGCAGCGCGGGCATTTCTTCGTGAATTTGCTTGAGGAGTTCCAGCCCGTTACGGCCGGGCATCGACAGATCGAGCACGAGGACCTGGGCGTCGCCCTTGCGCGCGAGCTGCAGGGTCGTGGCGGCGTCGGCGGCCTCGCCGACCACGGCCACGTCGGATGTGCTTTGCAGGATACGGCGCAAACCATCGCGAACCAGGGCGTGGTCGTCGGCGAGCAAGACGCGGATCATTGCAAGGCTCCTTGGTCGCGATCGCACACGGCGTGGCGGTCGCGTCGGCAGCGTAGGAGCAACAATTTTCCATCATACGAAAGCGCTTGGCGAGCAGGGATTGCACGAAGTTCCTGCGAGGCCCGTCATCCGGCAAAAAACGGGGTTAAATGCGCGGAGTCGAACCCGCCGGCGCGCTCAGCCGATTTCCGGCGCCTCGGCGGCGCGCGAGGCGGCCGTCTTCGAGGTTTTGCCGGCGCGCGGCGGCGGGCAGCAGGCGCCGCACACCATGCCGTCGCAGAGGTCGTATTGGTAAGCGACGAACTTGCCGCGGCAGCGGCTGCACGGGACCATCTGCACGATGTCGGCGCCGAAGAAGCGCACGAGCGTCCAGGCGCGGGTCAGATCGAGCAGCAACTCGGCGCCCGTCGTCCGGCAGTGTTCGACGTAGACGCGGTACGCCTTGGTCAAGGCGTCGAGGTGGGTCTCGCCCGCGTCGTGGCGCATGAACAGGTACGCGTTATAGAAGAGCGACGAGTGGATGTTCGCGAGCCACGTCATGTACCAGTCCGCCGACGAGGGCAAGAGGCCGCGCGGCGGCGCCTTGCCTTTGAGCTCGTGATAGAGGCGGATCATGCGCTCGCGCGGCAGCGTCAGCTCCGTTTCCAGCACCTGCATGCGCGCGCCCAGTTCGATCAGCTCGATTGCGCGCAGGACCTGCTGGGCGTCCTCGGCGACGCTTTTCCTCGTGGTGTTCGTGCCGTTGGCGGCATTGGCGGCGGGCGCTTTCATGCGAAGGCCTCGGCGGGCTGCGCGGCGAGCACGATGGCGGCGTGCGCCGGGATCACGTCCGCGTTCTTGGCCGTGTGCGTGAGCGACGAGAGGATCGTGTAGTCCTTGAAGCGGAAAAAGCACAGCAGATGCTGCGTCGCGGCGATCTTGACGATCTGCGCGGGCGACAGGTTCTGCAGGATATCCGCAACTTCCGCCGAGATGCCGAGGCGATACATGCCGATCGCCTTGTCTTCGCGCAACAGCCGCTGCGCGAGGAGCATGTACGACAAGTTGAGTTCTCGAATCGAATCCAGCGGGTTCTCGCTATGGTTCATTTCCTTTTCCCCGGTAGGTAGTGCCGCGAAGCGTTCGCGGCATGCCGTGACGGCCCGCTCAGGCGGCCACGGATTCGCGCACGGCTTGAGCGAAACGCTCGAGCGAAGTCAGCGACCCGAACACGCTTTGGTATTGCGCATTGCCGATGCAGCCATCGAGCGTGATCAGCATGCCCACGCCGCGGGCGAGGGCGACGATGTCGAGCGCATGCTTGGGCGCGGCTGGCTCAGGAGCGACCGGCATGGACGCTGCCGGCGCGAAAGCGGTAGTCGGCGCTTGCTGGCCGCTGGTGTGATGACGCTCTTGAATGGTGTCGTTGTAGTAAAGGCATGTCATGGCGAACCCCCGGTAGTGTGTGGACTGTGTCTCTCAGGTATGGCGCTCAGGTATGACGATTTGTGATCAAAGTATTGGTCACGCCCGGGGGAATGAAAATCGGCGATGGCTTGAGTTTGCGTAGGCGTACAGGAATGCCTATAGGCGTTTTCCTACAAGGCGGCGGATGGCGAGGAAGGCGAGGCGGGGTTTACGCGGGGCTGTCGTCGCTGACGGCGGCGAGCGGCAGGTCGACCGTCAGGCGCAAGCCCCGGCCCGGCGCGGTTTCGATGGCGGCCGTGCCGTTCAAGAGCCGCACGCGCTCGCGAATGCCGAGCAAGCCGAACGATTTGTCCTTGCGCGGCGCGTCGGCGGCGATGCCGTGGCCGTTGTCGGCGACGATCACGCGCCACGCTTCGTCGACGAGCATTGCCTCGACCTGCACTTGAGTTGCCTTCGCATGGCGCGCGACGTTCGTCAGCGCTTCCTGGACGATGCGGAACACCGCGGTCGAAGCGGCGGAGTTGAAGCTCGGCTCACCCGTGGGGAAGTCGAGCCGCACAGGGATGCCGTAGCGGGTTTCGAAATCGCGCGCGAGCCAATCGAGCGCCGGCACCAGGCCGAGGTCGTCGAGCGCGACGGGCCGCAGACCGGCCGCGATACGCCGCACCGAGGTCACCGTTTCGTCGATCAGCGACTGCATCGACTGCGCCTGCGCGCGTAGTTCAGGCGACATCGCGCGGTCCTGCAGATCGGCTTCGAGCATCGTGAGGTCGATCTTGATGGCGGTCAGGCGCTGGCCGAGATCGTCGTGCAGCTCGCGGGAGATGCGCTTCTGTTCCTCTTCGCGCGCCGCTTGAATGCCGGCCGACAGCAGGCCGAGGTGCTCGAGTTCCTTCACGCGCATGCGCTCCTGCAGGTCGCGCCGCGTGAGCGCCACGAGCCGCGCGTAGAGCATGCCGCTTTCGACGAGCAGCACCACCAGCACGAAGCTCGCCGCTAGCAGGCCGTAGATCCGGCCGACGTAGAAGCCGAGGTCGAAGCGGCCGTGATTGAGCATCGCGGCGAGCGCGATGTCGATCATCCAGGCGCACAGCACGACGCGCAGCCACATGTCGAGCGTCGAGCGCGTGCCGAAGCGCAGCAGCGCGAGGAACGCGGCGAGGCTCGTCGCCCAGACGAGCGCGATCGTCACGCGATAGACGGGCGTGAAGCGGCCGTCGTGCAGCAGGTCGGGCAGCAGCGCGCGGCCCGCGGTCGCAAAGGCGGCGAGGGCGAACGCGAGCGCGAGCACGATCGCCGCGCACAGCAGCATCGCGCGGCGCGGCGCGATTTCCAGCATCCGGGCGCGCGGGCCGCCTTCGATGCGCCCCCCCTCGAGCAGCGCATAGGCGATCACGAAGAGCGGAAACCCGGCATGCCAGAACACGTAGATCCACGCCGTGCTCTGCGGGCCCGCACCGATCAGGCCGCCGGCCGCGAAGAGGCCGGGAAAGGAGAGCGCATGCGCGACCGTCAAGCCGGCCGTGAAGAGATAGCCGCAGGCGAGTATGAGGAGGCGCTGGGATCTCAGCGAATAGAACTGCCCGAAGAGCAGCATCGAGGTGATCAAATCGGTCACCACGAGCGCCGATTCGTAGGTCGGGACGAATGCCCAGATGACCGGCCACTCGCGCTTGGCAAACGGGACGGCGACGAGAAACGCGGCCACGCTCACGAGCATCACCGTGAGCGCGAGCCGCCGCTCGCCGGGTCCGGCCGGCACGGTCGACAGGAACATCCGATTGCCTTGCGCGAATTCGCGTCCAGCGTCGTTGCCAGGCACCCCCGCGTAGCTGGCGAGCTGTTCCATTCTTGACCTCACTTCACCGCTTGTTGGATTGCCGCGAAAGGAAAGCGGCGTTTTGGAAGTTGGCGCAGTGCCTGGTGCGGGAAGTGTACTACCGGCTGATCGATCACGCGATCGCGCCGCCGCCGTCGACGAGCACGGTGGAGCCGGTCGCATAGGGCGTGGTCGCGAGATAGAGGACGGCGTTGGCGATGTCCTCGGGTTGTCCGACGCGGCGTGCCGGCAGGCGGGCGGCGGCGCTGTCGTACATGCCCTGGCGCGCTTCGTCGCCGAGCTTGTCCCACAGCGGCGTCGCGATCAGGCCGGGCGAAACGGTGTTGACGCGCACCGGCGAGAGTTCCAGCGCCAGCCCGCGCGCCAGCGCTTCCAGCGCGGCGTTGATCGCGCCTTGAAGCACCGACGACGGGCTCGGCCGCACGCTCAAGAAGCCCGACACGAAGGTCAGCGAGCCGCCCTCCGCGATCCTGGCCGCGCGCGCCACGCGATAGGCGCCCCAGAACTTGCTTTCCATCGCGGCGTAGGCGTCGTCGAGAGCGAGTCGACGCACGGGACCGCCCGGCGTTTGCGCGGCTGAGATCACAACGTGATCGAAGGCGCCGGCTGGCGCGAAGAATGCTTCGATGCTTGCCGCATTGGTCGTATCGAGCACCGCCGTCGCGACGCGCTTGCCGACGGATTTGCCAATTTCGGCGGCGGCCGCGTCGAGCTTCGTCTGGTTGCGCGACGCGATGACGACGTCCGCGCCGCGTTCGGCAAACGCCTTCGCGGTTGCGGCGCCAATGCCGGAGCTGCCGCCGACGACAAGAACGCGTCGGGATGCCAGTTCGCTCATATCAAGCCTCGATTCGTGAGTGGAGTGGAAGGTTGTTGCTACGACGTGCCTCCATTCTGCGAATCGAGCAGCGCTTTGATAATTGGCGTGGATCTTGAATCACTTTTAACCGTTGTCAAAAGATCGCGGCGGATCTCGGCGGATCACAGCGGCTTTCGCGTCGCCGAACGACTAACGCGGTGATGGATTCAGGTACGCGTCCAGCTCGCCGGACATCGCATCGAAGCGCTCGATCAGAAAGTCGAGCAACGTACGCACGCGCGGCGCCATGTAGCGGTTGCGTTGATAAATCGCGTGTAACGGCGCATCGGGAGAGCGCCATTCGGGCATCACCACGCGCAAGCGGCCGGCGCGCAAATCGGCGCCGATGTCCCAGATCGACTTCATCGCGATGCCATAGCCCGCCACGGCCCATTCGCGGGCAACGGCGCCGTCGTTGGTTTCGCGGGCCGCCGCCAGCGGCACCGTATACGTTTCCCGGGCTTCGTCTCGCGCGAAGCGCCATTCGTTGGCATAGCCATTGGCCGAGGCGAGCACGATGCAGGGGAATCGTTCGAGGTCGCGCGGGTGCTCGGGCGCGCCGTGTTTCGCGAGATAGTCCGGCGCTGCGCACAGGACGCGCCGGTTTGCGGCGAGGCGCCGCGCGACGAGCACGCTATCGGGCGGCACGCCGAAGCGGATCACCAGATCGAGATCGTCCTGCAGCAGATTCGCGAGCGAATCGGACAGCACGAGCCCGAACGTGACCTCCGGATACTGCTGGTTGAACTCGTCGAGCCAATCCTTGAGGACGTGACGGCCGAAGTCGGACGTCGCCGAAATTCGCACCTTGCCGCGCACGACGCTGCTGCCGGCCTGCAGTGCCGCGTGCCCGTCGTCGAGCGCCTGCAGTGCCTGCTGGCAGTGCGAGAGGTACATCCTGCCTTCCTCGGTGAGCCGCAGCTGACGCGTCGTGCGCTCGAACAGCCGCGTATGCAGCGCCGCCTCCAGTTTGACGAGCCGCGCGCTCGCCGCCGCGGGCGAAAGGCCGAGCTTGCGGCCTGCCGCCGAGAGTCCACCGAGATTCGCCGCTTCGACAAAAAGCCGGATGTCGCCCAGGTTGTCCACGAATTTTCCGTTTTGTTTGAAATTGATTCAAAGCCTACGCCAATTATCAATCGACAGCGTGGCTTGCAGAATGCGGACATTGCCCGTTCGTCACCGCAATCTCATGAAGCTCGATCACGCCACGATCGTTACGAAGGATCTCGAAGCCGCGCGGCATTTCTTCTGCGCGGTCGCGGGCCTGACCGACGGTCGCCGGCCGCCGTTCGGCGTCGGCGGCCATTGGCTCTATGCCGACGGGCGGCCCGTCATTCACCTCGTCGAGGCGACCGTGCCGTCGCTCGAAGGCCGTACGGCGCCGCGCATCGACCACGTCGCGTTTCGCGTCGGCGACGGCGGCGAGTGGCGCGCGTTGATCGAACGTCTGCGCGCGAACCAGGTTCCGTTTGAACTCGCCGAGGTGCCGCTCACGGGCGAGCGGCAGGTGTTCATCGCGCTGGGGCCAAGCGTCGTCGTCGAATTCGTGAGCCGGCTCGACGGCTTCTTCGAAGAAGACTTTCGGGGATAATGCGGGCTAGCCAACTCCATCTGCCCCTCCCATGCGCGTGCTGATTTCGAGCGCTCGTCTCGTCGGCGTCTTGTTGATCTGGGCCGCCATCGCCAACGGTATCGTCGCCAAGTGGGACAACCCGGCCTTCGCGCTTTCCAACTACTTCAGCTACTTCACGAACATTAGCAATCTGTTTGCGTCGGCGGTGTTGCTGGCCGGTGTATTCAGGAGCGGCAAGTCCGCGTCGCGCACGCTCGACATGCTTCGCGCGGCCGCGACGCTGTACCTGCTCGTGACCGCCGTCGTCTACGCGCTGCTGCTCGCGCCGATCGATGCGCTCACGCATGCGACGCCGTCGTTCAACAACTGGGTGCTGCACCGGATCATGCCGGTGGCGATGGTCGCGGACTGGCTGATCGATCCGCCGCGCACGCGCCTGCGCTTC
Organism: Trinickia sp.; assembly: GCA_035308085.1. Lineage (GTDB taxonomy): Bacteria > Pseudomonadota > Gammaproteobacteria > Burkholderiales > Burkholderiaceae > Trinickia_A. Next base: position 7,530 of record DATGHJ010000494.1, read on the forward strand.
CGTGAAGCGTGGGTGCTGCTGATCTTTCCGATCGCCTATGTGACCTACACGCTGGTCCGCGGGCCGATCGTCGACTGGTATCCGTATTCGTTTCTCGACCCGCAGCGCAATGGCTACGGCTTCGTGTTCGAACATCTGCTCGGGATCGTCGCGGGTTCCATGCCGTTGATCGCGGCGATCATATGGTCGGCGAATGTGCGGCGCGCGGCGAAGCCGGCCGTCTGAGGCGGGCTTCGCGCGCGCGGCGAGGTTCCGCTTACCGCCCGCGTGGCGCGCCCGTGGACGCTCTCACGACCAAGCGCGGCGCCGATGTGATGCACACGCGCGGCGCTGATTCCGCCGCGCCGACATAATCGGGCGACGCCGCCAGCAACTCTCTCAACAGCCCCACCGCAAGCTCCGCTGCTTCGGCCGTCGGCACCGCCACGGTCGTCAGTGCGGGACGCGCTTCGCGCGCCGGCTGAATGTCCGTGATGCCGACCACCGACAGATCGCGCGGCGCTTGCAGCCCCAGATCCGCCGCCGCATGGAGCGCGCCGAGCGCGGGCAGATCGTTCGACGCAAAGATCGCGGTGATCCCCGGCTCGGCTTCGAGCAGCGCGCGCGTCGCGGCGTAGCCGCCTTGCACGGAATCGGGCGCGTGGCGCAAGTGCGATTCGGGCGCGTCGAGCCCCGCGCGCTTCATCGCATCGAGGAATCCTTGATGGCGCGCGGCGTGAATCCCCGACACCTTGCTGCCGACGATCGCACCGATCCGCCGATGCCCCAGCTCGATGAGATGCGTGCCCGCCAGCTCTCCCGCCAGCCTGAAATCGACCGCGATGCAATGCAGCCCCGGCGGCTCCTGCGGACGCTCCCACATGCACAGCACGACCGGCGCGCCGCGCGCCTCGGTCTTGTGCAGATCGGCGAAGTCGAGATTGGCGTTCGTCACGAGCACGCCCTCGGACAGCGTTCCCGCGATCTGATCGAGATAGGCGCGGCCCGTCGCCGGATCTTCGTTCGTATTGCAGATGATCACGAAATGGCCGCTTTCGCGCGCCGCGCGCTCGACCGCGAGCGCGAACTCCGGATAGAACGGGTTGGCGATGCTCGACACCATCAGCGCGATCGTCGGCGCGCGGCCTTCGGCCAGTGCGCGCGCCGCGAGGTGAGGGCGGTAGCCGAGCGCCGTCACGGCGTCGAGCACGCGCAACCGCGTCTCCTCGCCGACCCGGCCGCGGCCGCGCAACACGTTCGACACGGTGGCGGCGGTGACGCCGGCAAGTTGTGCGACTTCGCTGAGCGTGGTCATCGGGTTGTTTCAATATTTAGGCTGGCCTTCCAACATTTGCATCGCGGCGCAAGGCGCGGCACTATCGGCCCCACAGACAGAACGACATTGGAGACGCCGCAAATCACGATCGCCACGCGATCGCTTTTTTCGGCCTTGCTGATTAAGCGCTTAATCTCCGATGTCGAGCCGATTAGATCACGGAGACGACGCGATGGCGAGCATTTCGTTGAGAGGCGTGCAAAAGGCATACGGCGACGGTCCGCCGGTGATTCGCGACGTCGATCTGGAGATCGGCGAGAACGAGTTCTGCGTGTTCCTCGGGCCGTCGGGCTGCGGCAAGTCGACCTTGCTGCGGATGATCGCGGGCCTCGAAGACGTCACCGACGGCGACCTCGCGATCGGCGGCAAGATCGTCAACGCGGTGCCCGCCGCCGAGCGGGGCGTGGCGATGGTGTTCCAGAGCTATGCCCTCTTTCCCCACATGACCGTGTTCGAGAACATGGCCTTCGGCTTGAAGCTCGCCAAGAAACCCAAGGACGAGATCGAGCGCCGCGTACGCGACGCCGCGCGCATCCTGCAACTCGAGGCGTTGCTCGAGCGCAAGCCGAAGGCGCTGTCGGGCGGCCAGCGCCAGCGCGTCGCGATCGGCCGCGCGATCGTGCGCGAGCCGGGCGTGTTTCTGTTCGACGAGCCGCTCTCGAACCTCGACGCGACGCTGCGTGGCCAGACGCGCGTCGAGATCGCGCGTCTGCACAAGCAATTCGCGAAGGCGAGCGTCGTCTACGTGACGCACGACCAGATCGAGGCGATGACGCTCGCCGACAAGATCGTGCTCCTGCACGCGGGCAAGGACACCGAGCGCTACGGCAGCATCGCGCAGATCGGCGCGCCGCTCGAGCTCTATCACCGTCCGAAGAGCCGCTTCGTCGCGGGCTTCATCGGTGCGCCGCGGATGAACTTCCTGCCAGCGAAAGTCGCTTCGGCCGATGCGCGCGGCGTGTCGGTCGTGCTCGACGGAACGGGCGAGACGATGCGCGTCGCCGTGGGCGGCGAGACGTTGCGTCCCGGCCAAGCGGTGACGCTCGGCGTGCGTCCCGAGCATCTCGAACTGACTGGCGACGCGGCCTCGGATGCTCGCCCGCAGACCGGAGCCGCCGTGCTGACACGCACGGTCTCGCTAGTCGAGCAGCTCGGCGAGCACAGCTACGTGCATCTGGACCAGCCCGGCGGCGCCGCGTTGATCGCGAAGGCGCCCGGCGACACGCGCCTCATGCACGGCGACACCGCGCGCTTCGCCGCGCAGGCCGCGTCGTGCCATCTGTTCACCGAGGACGGCCTCGCCGTCGCCGCTCTCGAACCGCTCGAACTTCCCGCTTGATTCGATTTACGCCAAACCGACACCCACCAAAGGACCTGGAATGCGCCTCGGAGTCTGCTACTACCCCGAACACTGGCCGGAATCGCTCTGGGAGGACGATGCCCGGCGCATGAAAGCACTCGGCATCGAGCAGGTGCGGATCGCCGAGTTCGCGTGGAGCCGCATGGAGCCGTCGCCCGGCGAATTCGACTGGGGCTGGCTCGATCGCGCGGTCGACGTGCTCGGCCACGCGGGCCTCAAAGTCGTGATGTGCACGCCGACGGCCACGCCGCCGAAGTGGCTGATCGACCGCCATCCCGACATCCTGCCCGTTGGCGCCGACGGCCGCCCGCGCGCGTTCGGCTCGCGCCGTCACTACGACTTCTCGTCGCCGGCGTACTACGAAGCTTCGCAACGGATCTGCACGGCGGTGGCCGAGCGCTACGGCAAGCATCCGGCCGTCGCGTACTGGCAGACCGACAACGAGTTCGGCTGCCACAACACCGTGGTCAGCTATTCGCCCGCGGCCGTAGCGCGCTTTCGCGAATGGCTCAAGGCCCGCTACGGCGCCGTCGGCGCGCTGAACCGCGCCTGGGGCACGGTGTTCTGGAGCATGGAATACCGCAGCTTCGACGAAGTCGACGCGCCCGTCGCGACCGTCACCGAAGCGCATCCGTCGCACCGGCTCGACTACCGGCGCTTCGCGTCGGACGAAGTCGCGCGCTACAACCGCATGCAGGTCGAGATCATCCGCGCGCATTCGCCGGGGCGTCCCGTCGCGCACAACTTCATGCAGATCTTCACCGAGTTCGATCACTACAAGGTGGCGGCCGATCTCGACGTCGCCGCCTGGGACAGCTATCCGCTCGGCGCGCTCGAAGAGCAGTGGTTCGCGCCCGAGGTGAAGGCGAAGTGGCTGCGCACTGGGCATCCCGACTTCGCGTCGTTCAATCACGATGTCTATCGCGGCATGTCGAAGGACCCGTTCTGGGTGATGGAACAGCAGCCGGGCCCCGTCAACTGGGCGAGCTGGAACCCCGCGCCGCTGCCGGGAATGGTGCGGCTCTGGAGCTGGGAGGCGTTCGCCCACGGCGCGGGCTGCGTGTCGTACTTCCGCTGGCGGCAGGCGCCGTTCGCGCAGGAGCAGATGCACGCGGGCCTCAACACGCCGGACAACCGGCTCGACATCGGCGGACTCGAAGCCGGGAAGGTGGCCTCCGAATTGAGCGACGTGCTTGCCGCCAAGGCCGATGCCGACGCGAAGGTGCGCGCTCAGGTCGCGCTCGTCTACGACTACGAGGCGAAGTGGCTCTTCGAGATCCATCCGCAAGGCGCCGACTTCCACTATCCGCGCTTCGCCTTCGAGTACTACTCGGCGCTGCGCTCGCTCGGGCTCGACGTCGACATCGTCTCCGCGCATGCGCCGCTCGACGGCTACCGCCTGATCGTCGTGCCGCCGCTGCCCGTGGTGCCCGACGATTTCGCGGAACGCCTCGCGTGCTCGGGCGCGCAGGTCGTGATCGGACCGCGCACGGCCTCGAAGACACGCGACCTGCAGATTCCCGCGAACCTGCCGCCGGGGCCGCTCGCGTCGTTGCTGCCGCTGCGCGTATGGCGCGTCGATTCGCTGCGGCCGGGCGTGACGGTGCCGGTGCGCACCGCCGCTACGGCCGGCGGCGAAGCGCGCCAGTGGCGCGACCTGATCGACCTCGGCGACGCTCAAGCGCAGTCGCCCGAAGTGCGCGCGCAATTCGCCGACGGCCATCCCGCCTACGTGAAATGCGGCGCGCTTCACTACTTCGCGAGCTTCTTCGACGACGCGCTGACGCAGCGCCTCTTCGCGCAGATTGCGCGCGAAGCGGGCATCGCCGCGGCGCCGCTCGCCGACGGCGTGCGCGTGAGCCGCCGCGGCGCGCTGACCTATGTCTTCAACTACGGCGAGCGGGTCCACACGCTCGCCGGCATCGCGGCCGAGCGCTTCGTGATCGGCTCGCGCGACATCGAACCCCAGGGCGTCGCCGCCTACCGGTCAAGCTGACGGCGGCGCAGGCGAAGGGCCATTCCGCAGTGCAAGTAGTGCAGGAAGTGCAGGTAGTGCAGGAAGTACCGACAACGATGCCAATCAAGGCAAGGAGACAAGCATGACGTTCAAACCCCGCAAGATCCTCACTGCCGTCACCCTGGCCGCGGCGGCCGTGGCGATGTCGACGGCCGGCCTCGCCAGCGCGAGCACGCTCACGGTCGACATCGCCTTCAAGGGCGCGAGCCAGCGCGCCGTGTGGCAGTCGGTGATCGACTCGTTCGAGAAGGCGCATCCCGGGATCGACGTCAAGGTTTCCTACGTCGACGAGGAGGCGTACAAGGTGCAGCTGCCCGGCTGGCTGACGACGGTCGCGCCCGACGTCATCACCTGGCACGACGGCGAGCGCATGGCTTACTACGCGAAGCGCGGCCTGTTCGACGACCTCTCCGGCGACTGGAGCAAGAACGACTGGAACGACATGTACGCGTCGACCAAGGAAGCGTCGTCGTACCAAGGCAAGCAGTACGCGGCGCCGACTTTCTACTACTCGTGGGGCATGTTCTATCGCAAGGACCTGTTCCAGAAGGTCGGCATCGCGGGCGAGCCGAAAACCTGGGACCAGTTCATGGACGCGTGCAAAAAGCTGAAAGCGGCGGGCATCACGCCGATCGCCGTCGGCGGGCGCGACGCGTGGACGCTCGCCGGCTGGTTCGACTACCTCGACCTGCGCCTGAACGGCAACGCGTTCCACCAGCAGTTGATGGCGGGCGACGTGCCGTACACCGACCCGCGCGTGAAGAAGGTCTACACGACGTGGAAGCAACTGATCGACGACGGCTACTTCATCGACAACTCGCTCTCCTACGATCTCGACGCCGCGCAGCCGTTCCTGTTCCAGGGCAAGGCCGCGATGATGCTGATGGGCACCTTCATCGCGGGGGGCTTCCCGGCGAACGTGAAGCAGGAGATGGGCTACTTCCAGTTCCCGGTCATCAACGCGAGCGTGCCGACCGCCGAGGACGGCCCCGTCGAGACGCTGAACATTCCGACCAAGGCGAAGAACAAGGCCGACGCCCGCACCTTCCTCGCGTTCGTCGAGACGCCCGAGATCGGCGAGCGGATCGGCAGCGGGATGGGGTCGCTGTCCGCGAACAGCAAATCGCCCGCGCCGGAAGACCCGATCGCAAAGATCGGTTTCCAGATCCTCTCGAACACGAAGGGCGGCATCGCGCAGTTCTACGACCGCGACATGACCAAGGAGATGGCCGACGAAGGAATGAAGGGCATGCAGGAGTTCGTCGCCGATCCGACCAAGATCGACGACGTGCTCGCGCAGCTCGAACAGACGCGCAAGCGGATTTACCAGAAGTAAGCATGCGCAAGGAGGCGGCTTCGAGCTTCGAGCTTTGAGCCGCCTCGTTCGCTCCGGGCCGATCTGGAGAAGGAGAAGGGCCTTGCCACACATCGTTACCTCTCACCGCGCGCACGCGCTGCCCGATAGCGCGGGCGCTGACGGAGCGCACCAGCCGCTCGCGCCGCGGCGGGCCAAGGGCCACCGGCAGCGGCACGCGTCGCCCGACGCCCGTCGCCAGCGGCGCGCGGCGTTCCTGTTCCTCGCACCCGCGTGCGTGATGATCGGCCTCTACGTGGTCTGGCCGATTCTCTCGACGATCCGCATCAGCTTCTACAACTGGGACGGGATGACGCCGCCGACTTTCATCGGCCTCGACAACTACGTCGAGCTGTTCCATGCGCGCACGTTCTACACGGCGCTCAAGAACAACGTGATCTGGCTGTTGCTGTTCCTGCTCGCGCCGCCGATGGGGCTCGCCGTCGCGCTCTACCTGAACCAGGCAGTGCGCGGCATCCGCTTCGTCAAGTCGCTGTTCTTCGCGCCGTTCGTGCTGTCGGGCGTGGTGGTCGGATTGATTTTCACGTGGTTCTACGACCCGGCCTTCGGGCTGCTCAAGCTGTTCGCCGGGCACGGCATCCCGGTGCTCGGCGACGCGCGCTACGCGACGTTCGGCATCGTCTTCGCGGCGCTCTGGCCGCAGACGGCCTACTGCATGATCCTTTATCTCACCGGGCTGACGACGCTCAACGCCGAGCAGCTCGAAGCAGCGCGCATGGAAGGCGCGCGCGGCTGGGCGCTGCTCTGGCACGTCGTGCTGCCGCAACTGCGGCCGACGACCTTCATGGCGATCGTCGTGACGGTGATCGGC
>DATGHJ010000495.1:0-2615 GCA_035308085.1 Trinickia sp.
AACGACGACGACGTGCTGAACATCCAAGGCGATGCGCTGACGATCTCGAACGGCACGTCGCGCATCACGATCTCGGGCACGCTCGACATCGCCAAAGACAAGCGCGGGCTCGAGGCGGCGCTCGCTTTGCAGCAAGCGATCGGCAGCGTGGTGGCCGCGCTGCAGGCGCAAGCGGCATTGCCCGAGAAGCTCGACGACGCCCTCCCCGCTCCCACGGGAAAAACAGACAACCCGTTCTTGTGAGGTCACAGCCGAGCGGCGCCCATCACCGTATCGACGAGACGGCGGACTACCCGGCCGCCCACTCGGCAAGCGTCGCCACGGTGTTGATGTTGCGGGCGGTCCCGGCCTTGGCGGCCGGGATTTTCAATTTCGACTTCCCGATTCCGTCGGGGTAATGCACATAGATCTCGTGCTCGCCGAGCGCCATTTCCTCCGTGTGCTGGCCGCTCGCACTGGCTAGCGCGTCGGCCGGCGGCGGTCCATCGAGGAAGATGACGATCGCCCGGTTCGGCGCCGCCGACTTGAACGGATTCGCGGCGAGAACGGCGGACATTTCCTTTCCGGTGCGAATCAGCACGCCGACCGGCTTGCCCGCATAGTCCGCGAGACACTGCTCGAGCTTGGCCTTGACGGCCGTCTTCGAAAGCGCGCTTTTGAAGACCACATTGCCGCTGGCGATATACGTGCGCACGTCGGCGAAACCTGCCGATTCGCACATGCTGCGCAGCTCCGACATCGGGAGCTTGCCTGTGCCGCCGACGTTCACGGCGCGTAGAAGAGCGACATAGACGCTCACGGGTTCGCGTCCGTCATCTCGATCCGGCCTTGGAATCCACGCTCAGGCTCAGTCATGTCGGCAACCTCCTCGTTTCAAGTAATCGGTGAGTTCCTTCTACATTATTTTCGGATGAGGGCCGTATGTCTACTCGCACGCGTGAGCGCGTCAGCCTGCTGCGCCGTTACCTCGAGCCTGATCTGTCTGCCCGGCCTCCCACCCGCCGCCCAACGAGCGGTAAAGCGCGACCGCCGCGAGCGCATGCTCGCGCTTGGCCTGGTTGAGCGACTCCGAATCGCGGAGATACGCTTCCTGCGCCGTCAGGACATCGAGAAAGTTCGCCGCGCCGCCGCGATAGAGTTCGTCGGAAAGCCTCAACGCCTGATTCGACGCATCGAGCGCGCCGCCCAGACGAACGACTTGATCCGAGCTGCTCACGATATCGCTGCGCGTGTCTTCGACTTCTTTGAGTGCTTGCAGCATTGTCTGCCGCAACGCGAGTTGCGACTCGCGCATCTTGCTCTCGCTCTCGTTGATGTTCGCGGTGATCCTTCCGGCGTTGAAGATCGGGCTCGTTGCGCTCAGCGCGGCGCTGAACAGGTTGTCGGTCAGCGTGGGCAGGCCGAGATACGACGCCGCGAGCAAGCCATCCGCGAGATTCAACTGGAACTGCGGATAGCGCTGCGCGCGCGATACGCCCACTTCATCGGCGCGCTGCTCGACGAGCGCATAGGCTTCACGCACGTCTGGGCGGCGCAGCAGCGCCTCGGAAGGCAACACCCGCGGCACGGCTTGCGCCGGCACCGGAATCGGCTGTGCGTCGCCCTGCAGCAGACTGTCGACGCTCTCCGGCGTGCGGCCCGAATAGACCGCGATCAAGCTCAATTGATGCTCGACATTGGACCGCACGCCCGGAATCTGCGCTTGCAAATCGCTCAACTGGTTCTGTGCCCGCGCGACATCGAGTTGCGTCGACAGACCATAGTGCAAGCGCTCCTGCGTCAGCTTGAGCGCGCGAGCGCGGATCTGCTCGTTGTCGTCGAGAATCTGCAGTTCGGCCTGCGCCCAGCGCAGATCGATATACGCGGCTGCCGTATTGGCCGCGAGCGCGAGCCGCAGCGCGTTCAGCGCTTCCTCGCGACCGGTCGTTTGCGCTTCGGCCGCCAGGACCGAGAGGCGTTGGCCGCCGAACACGTCCGGGGTCCAGCTCGCGGCGAGGCCGAAGCCCCCTTCCTTGACGTAGCCGAGCGGCGGGGGCGTGTTGATGCGCTGATACGAAGCGTTCGCTGTGGCGTCGAGTTCGGGCAGCAGCGCCGCATGACGCTGCGCAGTGACTTCCCGCGCCTCTTTCACGCGCTCGACGGCCGCCTGCACGTCGAGGTTGTCCTTGAGCACGGACGAGACGAGCTGATGCATGACGGGATCGCCGAACTGCTCCCACCATTGATCGGCGTCCGACGTGTCCTGGGGCGCCGCGACATCCCAGGTGGTCGGCGCCGCCGCGTGGACCGTTTGGGAAAGATTGTCGTGCACCGCCGGCGGCACGGCGCAGGCGGCGAGACTCAAAGCGGCGAGCGCAGCGGCAAGCGCTTTTGCAAAGTTCGAATTCATACCAGAGACTCAATGGGCATCAGTCGGCTGAGCGCTGTTGATGCTGAACGGGCGCATGAAAATCACGCTCACGAGCGCCACCACGAAACACAGCGCCAGCGCGAAAAACGTGTCGGAAAACGTCAGGACCAGCGCTTCACGGACCAATAGCGCATGCAGCTCGCCGAGCCCGGCGTGCGCGGCATCGAGCGCGTCGCCGCCTACCGCGGCCAGATGCGCCGTCTGC
>DATGHJ010000496.1:0-2397 GCA_035308085.1 Trinickia sp.
AGGTCCTCGGGCTGGATCGAAGCGGTCATTCGCGTCTCCCCCATTGTCAACTTCAGGTTAAGAATGCTTTAAGTCTAGCGGCGTTTGCAAAGCCTGTCGCCGCTCTACCATCGTCATCACATTCACATATCTGGAGACGACAGGTGAGGACTTATCGCATTGCCACGATTCCCGGCGACGGCATCGGCAAGGAAGTGGTTCCGGCCGGGCGGCGCGTGCTTGAAGCGATCGCCGCCGGCAGCACGGACTTTGGCTTCGACTTCGAAGACTTCGATTGGGGCGGCGATTACTACCGCGAGCACGGCGTAATGATGCCGGCTGACGGGCTCGATGCGCTGCGCGACAAGGACGCGATTCTGTTCGGCTCCGCAGGCGACCCGCACATTCCCGATCATGTGACGCTCTGGGGCCTGCGCCTGAAGATCTGCCAGGGCTTCGACCAGTACGCGAACGTGCGTCCCACGCGCATCCTTCCCGGCATCGACGCGCCGTTGAAGCGCTGCGCGCCGAACGAGCTCGACTGGGTGATCGTGCGCGAGAACTCCGAAGGCGAGTACTCCGGCGTGGGCGGCCGCGCGCATCAGGGGCATCCGATCGAAGTGGCAACCGATGTTTCGATCATGACGCGCGCGGGCGTCGAGCGCATTCTTCGCTTTGCGTTTCGTCTCGCGCAGTCGCGCCCGCGCAAGCTCCTGACCGTGATCACGAAAAGCAACGCGCAGCGTCACGCGATGGTGATGTGGGACGAGATCGCGCTGCAGGTGTCGAAGGAGTTTCCCGACGTCAAATGGGACAAGGAGCTCGTCGATGCGGCCACGGCGCGCATGGTCAACCGGCCCGCGACGCTCGACACCATCGTCGCCACGAATCTGCATGCCGACATCCTGAGCGACCTCGCCGCCGCGCTCGCCGGCAGCCTCGGCATCGCGCCGACGGCGAACCTCGATCCTGAGCGCCGCTATCCATCGATGTTCGAGCCGATCCATGGGTCCGCATTCGACATCATGGGCAAGGGCTTGGCCAACCCGGTCGGCACGTTCTGGTCGGTCGTCATGATGCTCGAGCATCTCGGCGAGCGCAGCGCGGCGCGTCAACTGATGGACGCGATCGAACGCGTGACGGCCAACCCGGCGCTTCATACGGGCGATCTCGGCGGCAAGGCGACGACCGCGGAGGTGACCGATGCAGTCTGCGCGATGCTCGCTTCGAATGCGGCGGCGGCTTCGCAGGCAGCCTGAGCCGCCCAAAGCCAGCTAAAGCCAACTAAAAACGCATATCAACGAAGACGCCCGGGCCGCAGCGATAAGGCCACGGGCGTCTCGCTGGAGACGACGTTCATGAACACCGACTTGGAAACCCGCACAGTGCGCAAGCTGATCTGGCGCATCCTGCCGTTCGTCATGCTGCTTTACTTCGTCAGCTTCCTCGACCGCGTGAATGTCGGCTTTGCGGCGCTGACGATGAACAAGGACCTCGGACTCACGCCGACGATGTTCGGACTCGGCGGCGGCATCTTCTTTCTCGGCTATTTCCTGTGCGAAGTGCCGTCGAACCTGATCTTGCACAAAGTGGGCGCGCGCGTGTGGATCGCGCGCGTCATGGTGACGTGGGGGCTCGTTTCGGTGGCGTCGGCGTTCGTCACCGGAGAGAAGTCGTTCTATGCGTTGCGCTTTCTGCTCGGCGTGGCGGAAGCGGGCTTCTTCCCGGGCATCATCCTCTATCTGAGCCAGTGGTTTCCCGCGCGTCAACGCGCGCTGGCCGCCGCTGCATTCATGGCGGCGGCGCCGCTCTCGACGGCGATCGGCTCGCCGATTTCCGGCGCCATCATGCAAATGTCCGCCGTGGCCGGTCTCAAGGACTGGCAATGGCTCTTCATCATCGAGGCCATCCCCGCCATCGTGCTCGGCTTCGTCGTGCTGAAAGCGCTGACCGATTCACCCGCCAAGGCGGCCTGGCTCGCCGATGACGAAAAGGCGTGGCTCACGGCAACGCTGCGCGAAGAGCGCCGCGGACGGGAGTCCGAAGGCGCTCACGTGGCCGGCGCGCTGGGCGCGCTGCGTGACTTGCGCGTGTGGGTGATGGCGATGATTTACTTCGGCACGTCGGCGGGCCTCTATACGCTCGGCTTGTGGGCACCGCTGATCATCCGCCAGTTCGGATTCTCGTCGTTGGAGACGGGCGCGTTGAACGCGATACCGAGCGTGCTCGCCGTGATCGCCATGGTGCTGTGGGCGCGCCGCTCGGACCGCAGCGGCGAGCGCACTTGGCACGTCGTGATCCCGTGCGTCGCGGCGTGCGCGGGGCTCGCGTGGGCCGGCTTCGCCGATTCCGCGTTGAGCGTGGTGCTCGCCCTCGTCATCGTCAACGTGGGCATCAGCGCGGCCAAGGCGCCGCTCT
>DATGHJ010000497.1:0-2310 GCA_035308085.1 Trinickia sp.
GCGTACGTCCGGTGTACAAGCGGGTGGATTCCTGCGCCGCCGAGTTCGCCTCCACCACCGCCTACATGTATTCGACCTATGAGGACGAGTGCGAGGCGGAGCCCACCCAGCGCGAGAAGATCATGGTGCTGGGCGGTGGCCCGAACCGCATCGGACAGGGCATCGAGTTCGACTACTGCTGCGTGCACGCGGCGCTTGCGATGCGCGAAGACGGCTACGAAACGATCATGGTCAACTGCAACCCCGAGACCGTTTCGACCGACTACGACACGTCCGATCGCCTGTACTTCGAGCCGCTGACGCTCGAGGACGTGCTCGAAATCGTCGACAAGGAAAAGCCGCTCGGCGTGATCGTCCAGTACGGCGGCCAGACGCCGCTCAAGCTCGCGCTCGATCTCGAAGCGAACGGCGTGCCGATCATCGGCACCTCGCCGGACATGATCGACGCCGCCGAAGACCGCGAGCGCTTCCAGAAGCTGCTGCAGGACCTGAACCTGCGCCAGCCGCCGAACCGCACCGCGCGCGCCGAAGACGAAGCGCTGAAGCTCGCCGACGAAATCGGCTATCCGCTCGTCGTGCGCCCGTCGTACGTGCTGGGCGGCCGCGCGATGGAAATCGTCCACGAGCCGCGCGACCTCGAGCGCTACATGCGCGAGGCCGTGAAGGTGTCGAACGATTCGCCAGTGCTGCTCGACCGCTTCCTGAACGATGCGATCGAGTGCGACGTCGACTGCATCTCCGATGGCGACGCAGTGTTCATCGGCGGCGTGATGGAGCACATCGAGCAGGCGGGCGTGCACTCGGGCGATTCGGCGTGCTCGCTGCCGCCGTACTCGCTGTCGAAGGAAACCGTCGCCGAGCTCAAGCGCCAGACGGGCGCGATGGCGAAGGCGCTGAATGTGGTCGGCCTGATGAACGTGCAGTTCGCGATCCAGCAAGTGCCGCAAGAAGACGGCGCCGCGAAGGACGTGATTTACGTGCTCGAAGTGAACCCGCGCGCCTCGCGCACGGTGCCGTACGTCTCGAAGGCGACGAGCCTGCCGCTCGCGAAGATCGCCGCGCGCGCGATGGTCGGCCAGAAGCTCGCGGAGCAGGGCGTCACGAAGGAAGTCGAGCCGCCATACTTCAGTGTCAAGGAAGCGGTGTTCCCGTTCGTCAAGTTCCCGACCGTCGACCCGGTGCTCGGACCGGAAATGCGCTCGACCGGCGAAGTGATGGGCGTCGGCCAGACCTTCGGCGAGGCGCTCTTCAAGTCGCAACTCGCTGCGGGTTCGCGTCTTCCCGAGTCGGGCACGGTACTTTTGACCGTGATGGATGCCGACAAGGCGAAGGCTGTCGAAGTCGCCCGCATGCTGCATGAGCTCGGCTACCCGCTCGTCGCGACGAAGGGCACCGCGGCGGCGATCGAAGCGGCCGGCGTGCCGGTGAAGGTCGTGAACAAGGTGAAGGACGGCCGTCCGCACATCGTCGACATGATCAAGAACGGTGAGATCGCGCTCGTCTTCACGACCGTCGACGAAACGCGCGCGGCCATCGCCGACTCGCGTTCGATCCGCATGAGCGCACAGGCGAACAAGGTCACGTACTACACGACGATGTCGGGCGCGCGCGCCGCGGTGGAGGGTTTGCGGTACCTGAAGAACTTGGAAGTCTATGATTTACAAGGACTCCACACTCGCCTAAACTAAGACCTCGACAATCTGTCCAAGCCATCGATGCCGCGGTTAAGCGGCGTCCCACGGGCTGCAGCGCGAGTTCGCATGCGGCGCCCGGCGGGATGCACTTAACCGCGGTGCTTTTTTATTGCCGTTTTTTTGCTACTGAATGCTATGAGCACGATTCCATTGACGAAACGTGGCGCCGACCAACTGCGCGACGAACTGCAACGACTCAAATCGGTCGAGCGCCCGTCGGTCATCAATTCGATCGCCGAGGCGCGCGCGCAAGGTGACTTGTCGGAAAACGCCGAGTACGACGCCGCGAAAGAAAAGCAGGGTTTCATCGAAGGCCGCATCGCGGAGATCGAATCGAAGCTGGCCGCGGCGCAAGTGATCGACCCGTCCGCGCTCGACGCAGAAGGCCGCATCGTGTTTGCGGCGACCGTCGAACTCGAGGATCTCGATTCGGGCGATTCCGTGACTTATCAAATCGTCGGCGACGACGAGGCCGATCTCGAGCATGGCCTGATCTCGATCAGCTCGCCGATCGCGCGTGCGCTGATCGGCAAGTTCGAAGGCGATGTCGCTTCCGTGCAGGCGCCTAGCGGCGTGCGTGAGTACGAAATCATCGCGGTCCGCTACGTCTGAGGGC
>DATGHJ010000498.1:0-2342 GCA_035308085.1 Trinickia sp.
TCGTCGGATTCGATCCGAGCGAAATCACCGGCACACTTATCGTCATCGAAGGCATGGACGGTTCCGGCCGTTCGACGCAGATCGCGCTCCTACAGGAATGGCTTGAGTCCGAAGGCTTTGCCGTGCAGACCAGCGGACTGCGCCGCTCGAACCTCGTAGGCCGCGACATCGACGAACTGCTTGCGAAGAACGCCGTTACGCGCCTTACGCTTTCGCTGATGTACGCAACCGACTTCTTCGATCAGATCGAGCACCGCATTCTTCCTGCCCTTCGCGCCGGCACCGTCGTCCTAGCCGATCGCTTCATCTTCACCTTGATCGCACGTGGCGTCGTGCGCGGCATCAACCGCGACTACATCTCCGGACTCTACGCGATGGCGCTCCGCCCGCACCTGACCTTCTGGCTCAACGTTCGGCCCGAAACCGCCTTCGCACGCGAATTCAAAAAAGCACAAGCCATCAGTTACTGGGAAGCCGGCCGCGATATGTCGCTTTCGCACGATCTCTACTGGTCTTTCATCCGCTACCAGACGATGATCAAGCGCGAGTTCGAGGTCATGGCCAAGCGCCACAGCTTCATCGAACTCGACGGCGAAGCCAGCGTCTCTTCCGTCAACAAACAGCTGCGGCAGCGCATCGGCGAACGGCTCGGAATTCGCGCAACAAAATACGCCCCTTCGTCCGCGTTGCAGCACCTCTGGCGTTAGACTCGACGCATGCCCGAGCCAGTTCACATCGCGGCAATCGACGCCGGCTCCAACGCAGTGCGCCTCTCCGTCGCCCGCGCCTACTCCGCGCTCGACATTGAACCTCTCTATAGCGAACGCTACTCGCTGCGGCTCGGCGAGAGCGTTTTTCTCCGCCATCGCTTCACCGAAGACATTTTCAAAAAAGGCGTGAAGGCGTTTCGTCACTTCAAAGAAGTGATGGACGAATATGGCGTCACGCGTTACCGCGCGGTCGCCACGAGCGCATCGCGAGAGGCAAGGAATCGCAAGGCGTTCGTACGGGAAATAAAACGTAAGGCCGGAATTTCTCTGGAAGTTATCGGCACCGCCGAGGAATCCCGCTTGGGCCGCGAAGCGGCCATCGCTGTAATGGGACCCGAAGCGCCGCCGCGGTGCATCATCGACCTTGGCGGCGGCAGCCTCGAAATCAACATCCTCCACGACCACACGGTCGAGCAGAACGCGCAGATTCCCGTCGGCACCGTGCGTCTCCTCACGACGCTGAATATTCCCGGTGTGATTCGAACCCACCATTCCGAGCAGGTGCGTCGCTACGTGAAGGCGCTACTGGAATCGAAGCTGCCTAACCGCCCGAACCTCGCCGACAGCATCGCCGTTGCGCTAGGCGGCAGCGCGGAAGCGCTCGCATCGATCGCCCCCGGGCCCCGCGAACACGGGGTACCGACTCTACAGCTTTCGCTTCTGCGTGAACGCCTGGGCGGAATTCTCGAACGCGACGTGCGCGAGCGCATGAAGGCTTACGCCGTCCGGCGCGACCGCGCCGACGTCATCGGCATCGCCGCGATCATCTTCATCATGATCGGCCGCTACCTGAATCTGCGCACACTTGCAGTTCCCAGCATCGGCATTCGCGAAGGACTGCTACAGGAAATCGCGCGCGACGCCTTTTCGCGCAAAGAACCGCATCGTTACAACGCGGCGGAGCGCCAAGTCCTGGTTGGGACTCGTGTATTTGCGCGCCGACTGAAATACGACCAGCAGCACGCCGAACACGTCCGCGAGTTAAGCATCATGCTCTTCGATCAGTTGCAGCCCGTGCACCACTTGCCGCCGCACGCGCGCGTTCTGCTCGAAGCGGCAGCCATGCTTCACGACGTCGGCCACATGGTCAGCCACCGCGGCCACCACAAGCACGGCGAATACCTCGCGCTCAACGGCGACATTCAGGGACTCGACGGCCACGATCGCTGCATCGTCGCCGCCGCCGTCCGCTACCACAATCGAAAATCAGTACCGGCGGGCCACCACGTAGCGTATTCATCGCTAACAAGCGCCGAGCAGCGCATCACTCGTCGCCTTGCCGCCTTACTGCGCGTCGCCGAAGCGTTAGATCACTCCCACCGCCAGCGCGTTACGAATTTGCGCGCGTCCTTCCAGCGTGGCGCCGTCGGCCTGCGCGTCACCGCCCACGGCGACGCAGCCGAAGACCTGGTGGACGCCAACCGCAGCGCCGAACTTTTCGAGAAAGAATTCCACGTCCGCCTCTACTTCCGCCAAGCCGACCAGTAGGCGCTCCGCGGCTCGAAAAAATCGTCGTGTTATAATCTGCTTCGACGCCCACGTTCCGCCGGTTTCACTCGAGTTCTTTAAAAA
>DATGHJ010000499.1:0-2116 GCA_035308085.1 Trinickia sp.
GACCTCAAGGCCATGATCGACTGCGCCCACGGGCTCGGGCTCGCCGTGTTCCTCGACGTCGTCTACAACCACTTCGGCCCCGACGGCAACTACCTGCACGAATACGCGAAGCCATTCTTCCGCGACGACATCGCGACGCCCTGGGGCCCCGCGATCGACTTCTCACGGCCCGAAGTGCGCGACTTCTTCTGCGACAACGCGCTCTACTGGATCAACGAATATCGCTTCGACGGGCTGCGGCTCGACGCGGTGCACGCAATCGGCGACGCCGAATGGCTGCGCGAACTCGCCGATCACGTGCACGGCTCGGTCAAGCATGGGCGGCACGTGCACCTCGTGCTGGAGAACGAACACAACGAAGCCAACCTGCTGGAGACGCACTTCGACGCGCAATGGAACGACGACGCCCACAACGCGCTGCATGTGCTGCTGACGGCCGAAAAGGAGGGCTACTACCGCGCGTTCGCGGATAAACCGATCGACAAGCTCGCACGCGTGCTCGCCGAGGGCTTCGCGTACCAGGGCGACGCGTCGCCGGCCCACGACGGCAAGCCGCGCGGCGAGCCGAGCGCGCATCTGCCGCCGACCGTCTTCGTGATGTTCCTGCAGAACCACGACCAGATCGGCAATCGCCCGTTCGGCGAGCGGCTGCGTTCGCTGTGCGCGCCGCAGGCGCTGCTGGCCGCGACCGGCCTTCTTTTGCTGTCGCCGCACATCCCGCTCTTGTTCATGGAGGAGGAATACGGCTCGACGCAGCCGTTCTTGTTCTTCACCGATTACACGGGCGAACTCGCCGATGCGGTGCGCGAAGGACGCCGCCGCGAATTCGCGAAGTTCACCGCGTTCAGCGACGAATCGGCGCGCACGCGCATCCCCGATCCAAACGATCCGCAGACGTTCGCGCTGTCGACCCCCGCCGACGACGAAGCGAGCGACACGCGCGGCACCGGCGATCGCGACGCCTGGCGCCATTTCTACAAATCGGCGCTCGCGGTGCGCGCGAAGCTGATCACGCCGCGCCTTTCGCCTGTGCGCGCGCTCGGCGCCACGGTCCTGCAATCGGCAAGCGGCCACCCGGTGAACGCACTCGTCGCGCGCTGGCGGCTCGCGGACGGCGAGACGCTCGCCATCGCGCTCAATCTGACCCCCGACGCGCTGCCGTTCACCGATCGCCCCGACGGCATGGTGATCTTCGAAACGCCGCCGCGCGCCCGCGACCGCGTGAGCGACTACGAACTGCCGCCCTACGCGTTCATCGCGTGGATGACGGGCGACGTGAACAGCTACGCGCTCAGGCACGACGCGCGCATCGCCGAAGATCGGGAGCGCGAGGCGTGAACCAGGTCAAATCGCCCACGCCGGCGGGAGCGCATGCCGAACTGATCGAGCGCATCGCCGAGCGCGCGGGCTTCGAGATTCGATGGGACGACGCGCACGGCATGTCGCGCCACGTGCCGGCCGGCACGCTCGCCGCGCTGCTCGAGCGCATCGGCCTGCCTTGCTCGAGCGCCGCCGACGCGAAGCACAGCATGGCGACGCTCGATGCCGAACTGTCGGGCCGCAAGCTGCCGCCGCTCATGACCGCCGAGTGCGAACGCGCGATCGCGCTGCCCGCCGCCGCGGTCAAGTCGGGAAGCCGCTACCGGATCGAACTCGAAAGCGGCTCGCTGATCGACGGACGCTTCACCGCGCCCAAAGGCGAAGCCGCGCTGCTCTCCCCGATCAGCGAGCCCGGCTACCACACGCTCGTCATCAACGATCAGCACGCCCGTCTCGCCGTTGCGCCGCATCGCTGCTATACGGTCGACGACGCCTGGCGCGCGTTCGCGGGCGAGCCCGCGCCGCCCGCAGCGCTGTGGGGCATCGGCGTGCAGGCCTACGGCTTACGCCGCGACGGCGACGGCGGTATCGGCGACTACTCGGCGCTCGCGGCGTTTGCGATCGACAGCGCGAAGCGCGGGGCGCACGCGCTCGCAATCAGCCCGATGCACGCGGCCTTTAGCGCCGATCCGCACAAGTTCAGCCCATATGCGCCGTCGTCGCGGCTATACCTGAACGTCGCGCATATCGATCCGGCCGCGGTGTTCGGCGCGGCTGCCGCGCATGCGGCGCTCGA
>DATGHJ010000500.1:0-5055 GCA_035308085.1 Trinickia sp.
GGCGGCTATGAACTCGCGATGGCCTGCGATGAGATCTGGCTCGTGGACGACCGCTCGTCGTCGGTTGCGCTGCCGGAGGTGCCGCTGCTCGGCGTCCTGCCGGGCACGGGCGGCCTGACGCGCCTCACCGACAAGCGCCGCGTGCGGCACGACCATGCCGACATTTTCTGCACCGTGGTCGAGGGCATTCGCGGCGAGCGCGCCAAGGCATGGCGGCTCGTCGACGAGGTCGTGAAGCCGAATCAGTTCGAGCAGGCGATCCATGCCCGCGCGCTTGAACTCGCCGCGCAAAGTGACCGGCCCGCCAACGCGCGCGGCGTCGCGCTGACCCGCATCGAGCGCACCGAACGCGAGGACAGCCTCACCTACGACACCGTCGTCGTCGCGATCGATCGCGCGAAACGCACCGCGACGTTTACCGCAAAAGCGCCCGCTGGCGCCCAGCCCACGGACATCGACGCCATCGTCGCAGCCGGCGCGAACTGGTGGCCGCTGAAATTCGCACGCGAGCTCGACGACGCGATCCTCTCGCTGCGCACCAACGAACTCGACATCGGCACGTGGATCTTCAAGACCGAAGGCGACGCGAAGGCGGTGCTCGCCGCGGACGCGTCGCTGATAGCCCATCGCGATCACTGGTTCGTGCGGGAAACGACCGGCATGCTGCGCCGCGCGTTGGCGCGCATCGACGTGTCGTCGCGCTCGGTGTTCGCGCTGATCGAGCCGGGCTCGTGCTTTGCGGGAACGTTCGCGGAATTCGCGCTCGCCGCCGACCGCAGCTACATGGCGGCGCTGCCCGCCAACGAGGACGAAGAGCCCGCGCTCACGCTATCGGAGGTCAACTTCGGCCTCTATCCGATGGTCACGCGCCAGTCGCGCCTCGCGCGCCGCTTCTACGACGAGGCCGAGCCGCTCGACGCCGCGCGCGCGACGCTCGGTCAGCCGGTCAGGCCCGAAGCGGCCGAGCGCCTCGGTTTGGTGACCGCCGCGCCGGACGATCTCGACTGGGCCGACGAAATCCGCATCGCGCTCGAAGAACGCGCGGCGATGTCGCCCGACGCATTGACGGGGCTCGAAGCGAACCTGCGCTTCAACGGCCCGGAGACGATGGAGACGCGCATTTTCGGGCGCTTGTCCGCGTGGCAGAACTGGATCTTCAACCGGCCGAACGCGGTGGGCGAGAAGGGCGCGCTCAAGGTGTACGGCAAGGGCGCCAAGGCGCAGTTCGACGCGGCCCGCGTTTGATACGCGTGCGGCCCGCACTCGACGAACCCCACATAAGGCACTGACATGTCCACGATCAACTACAGCGAGAAGATCCCGAACAACGTCAACCTGGCTGACGACCGCGCGCTGCAGCGCGCGCTCGAGCAATGGCAGCCGAACTTCCTGTCCTGGTGGTCCGACATGGGACCGGACGGCTCGCACCATTACGATGTCTATCTGCGCACGGCGGTGAGCGTCGACCCGGGCGGCTGGGCGCACTTCGACTACGTGAAGATGCCCGACTACCGCTGGGGCATCTTCCTCGCGCCGGGCGACGCCGAGCGCAAGATCCATTTCGGCGAGCACAAGGGCGAGGCCGCGTGGCACGACGTGCCGGGCGAGCATCGCGCGAACCTGCGCCGCATCATCGTCACCCAGGGCGATACCGAGCCCGCTTCGGTCGAGCAGCAGCGTCACCTGGGCCTCACGGCGCCGTCGATGTACGACCTGCGCAATCTGTTCCAGGTGAACGTGGAGGAGGGCCGCCATCTGTGGGCGATGGTGTACCTGCTGCATCGCTACTTCGGCCGCGACGGCCGTGAGGAAGCGGAAGCATTGCTTGGCCGGCGCTCCGGCGACGACGACAATCCGCGCATTCTCGGCGCATTCAACGAGAAGACGCCCGATTGGCTCGCGTTCTTCATGTTCACGTACTTCACGGACCGCGACGGCAAGTTCCAGCTCTCCGCGCTCGCCGAATCGGGCTTCGATCCGCTCGCGCGCACGACGAAGTTCATGCTGACCGAGGAAGCGCATCACATGTTCGTCGGCGAATCAGGCGTGTCGCGCGTCGTCCAGCGCACCGCGCAGGTCATGAACGAGTTGAAGACCCACGATGCAACGACAATCCGCGCCGCTGGCGTGATCGATCTCGACACGATCCAGCGCTACCTGAACTTTCACTACTCGGTGACGATCGACCTGTTCGGCGCCGACCAATCGTCGAACGCGGCGACGTTCTACAGCGCCGGGCTCAAGGGCCGCTACGAGGAGACCAAGCGCGACGACGACCATCAGCTGGGCGCTCAGACCTACCGGCTGCTCGACGTCGAGGACGGCAAGCTCGTCGAGCGCGACGCACCGATGCTCAACGCGATGAACGAGGTGCTGCGCGACGACTACATCAAGGATTCGATCGCGGGCGTGAACCGCTGGAACAAGGTGCTCGAAAAGGCCGGCATCGACTTTCGCCTGACGGTGCCGCACAAGGCGTTCAACCGGCAGATCGGCACCTTCGCGGGCATTCGCGTGTCGCCGGACGGTCGCGTCGTGAGCCAGGCGGAATGGGCGGCCAACGAGGCGAAATGGCTGCCGACACCGGACGATCGCGCGTTCGTCGCGTCGCTGATGGGGCGCGTGGTCGAGCCGGGCAAGTTCGCGAACTGGATCGCACCGCCCGCGATGGGGATCAACCGGCAGCCCCTCGATTTCGAATACGTGCGCTTCAACTGAAATCATGAACGCCCCCGAATCCGTCGAGATCATCAAGCAGCATCTGATCGATCCTGAGATCTGCATCCGCTGCAATACGTGTGAAGAAACGTGCCCGATCGATGCGATCACGCACGACGATCGCAACTACGTCGTGAAGGCGGACGTGTGCAATGGCTGCCTGGCCTGCATCGGACCTTGCCCGACCGGCGCGATCGACAACTGGCGCAACGTGCTGAAGGCCGAGGCATACGGCATCGACGAGCAATTCAGGTGGGACGAACTACCCGCGCAGAGCACGAAGGTGGCGGCCGCGCCGGAGGCGCCGGGCGATACCGCCGCCGCGCTCGAAGCGGACGACGACATCGTCGCCTCCGACCTGGTGCGAGGCGCATCGGTGCCGCCGTGGTCGGCGGCGAAGCCTTACGTGAACCTCTACACGCACCGCGCGCCGACGACGGCGACGGTGGTCGGCAACTATCGGCTCACCGACGAATCGGTCGAGAGCGACATCCATCACCTCGTGCTCGATTTCGGCGCGATGCCGTTTCCGGTGCTGGAGGGACAGTCGATCGGCATCCTGCCGCCCGGCGCGGGCGCGGACGGCAAGCCGCACCACGCGCGGCAATATTCGCTTGCGAGCCCGCGCGACGGCGAGCGTCCGCGGTACAACAACGTCTCGCTGACGGTGAAGCGCGTGACGCACGATCACGGCGGCAATCCGACCGAAGGCGTCTGCTCGAACTACCTCTGCGACCTGAAGAAAGGCGACACGGTCACCGTGATCGGACCGTTCGGCACGACGTTCCTGATGCCGAATCATCCCAATTCGCACTTGCTGATGATCTGCACCGGCACCGGCTCGGCGCCGATGCGCGCGATGACCGAGTACCGGCGGCGCCGGCGCCTCAAGGGCGCGACCGGCAAGCTGATGCTGTTCTTCGGCGCGCGCACGAAAGAGGAACTGCCGTACTTCGGGCCGCTCACGAATCTGCCGAAGGATTTCATCGACACGAACCTCGCGTTCTCGCGCACGCCTGGAGTGACGAAGCGCTACGTGCAGGATGCGATGCGCGAGCGCGCCGGCGACGTCGCGCAGCTTTTGAAGGACGACAACACCTACATCTACGTGTGCGGCTTGAAGGGCATGGAGGACGGCGTGCTGCAGGCATTGCAGGAGATCGCCGGCGCGAGCGGGCTCGACTGGGCGGAGCTGTGGGCGCGGCTCAAGCGCGAAGGGCGGCTGCATCTCGAGACGTATTGAACAAGCTCGCGGGCGGTGACTCGCGAACCTCCGCGATGCGCACGTTTTGGCGTCACCCCCAGGGTGCGGCGAGCGGTGGACGTGTGTCCGCCGCAGGTATATAAGAAAAAGAAAGAAGCGGCGCCCGCAGGGGCGCCCTCGAAAACGCGAGGAAAATACCATGTCCGACCCATCGGAAAAGCCGGCTGAAGGCCAGGAGCGGCTCGAACATCTCGACGCCGCTGTCAACCACGTCGACGCATTGATCTCATCGGGCAGCATCGCCAAAGGCGCGGCGAAAGGGCTTTTGTACAGCCTGATCGAAACGCTCGGGGCGCTCGTCGGCGACCCCGATCTGCCCGCGCATTCGCGCTCGGGCTATGAGGGATTGCTGGAGACTGCGCGCGAGCTGCGTGTGAAACTCGGCAAGTAAGGCGACGTAATCGCGGTTGTGCCGCACATCGCTTGCGATGACCACGACGGTCGGCACGAACCCGGCGCGCGGCGAACCACACGCGCAGGGCAAGAGTGCATTCCGCTTATTTCCGGGATGGCTGCCGGAGGCGATCCGGGCGCCTGCTAGAATGCGGGGGCCGCAATGTAGGTAGTGGATCGCAGATGAAATTGCTTGATGCGTTAGTCGAACAGCGTATTGCCGCCGCGGCCGCGCGGGGCGAGTTCGACGGTTTGCCTGGCGCCGGCGCGCCGCAGGAACTGGACGACGACTTGCTCGTCCCGGAGGAAGTGCGCGTCGCGAACCGGATCTTGAAGAACGCGGGCTTCGTGCCGCCCGCGGTGGAGCAACTACGCTCGCTGCGCGACCTCCAGAGCACGCTTAACTCCGTCAGCGACCCGGCGACGCGTTGCGCGCTGCAGGCGAAGATGCTCGCACTCGACATGGCGCTCGAATCGCTGCGCGGCGCCCCGATGCTCGCGCCGCGCGAGTATTGCGAGCGCATCGCGCAACGTCTGTGCGAACGCGCGCACGCCGATGTCGGCATGGTCACGGAGCAGCCGTGAGCCCGAACGAGGGCGCACCCGAACTCACCGAGATATCCGAGCGCGACCGCCGCTTCATGGCGCTCGCGCAAACCGCCGCCGACAAGGCGCGCGCC
>DATGHJ010000501.1:0-3190 GCA_035308085.1 Trinickia sp.
GTGTTGCCGGTCACGTCGATCAGAATGTTACGCAGCGCGCGATCGATGAGCCACGGGGGAATCCGGCCGCCGTTGCCGTTGCTCTCGTCGATTCCGCCGAGCAGGTCGAGCTGGCGCTGCAGCTCGCGGAACGCAATCTCCAGTTCGTAGACCTGGTCGTTGCGCGCCTCGTCGACACGAGGCGCCTGGCTCGTCGGTCCGATGAAGAGCCCCGAAAACAGATACGACAGCGACGGATGGTTGTGCCAGTACGCAATCAGACTCGCGAGCAAATCGGGCCGGCGCAGGAACGGACTGTCGGCCGGTGTCGCGCCGCCGAGCACGAAGTGATTGCCGCCGCCCGTGCCGCAGTGGCGGCCGTCGAGCATGAACTTCTCGGTCGACAGATAGGACTCGTGGGCCGATTGGTACAGGTATTCCGTGTGGTCGACGAGCTCGTCCCAGTTCGACGCCGGATGGATGTTCACTTCGATCACGCCCGGATCGGGCGTCACCTGCAGCACCTTCAGGCGTGGGTCGCGCGGCGGCGGATAGCCTTCGATCACGACCTTCACGTTCAGCTCGGCCGCGGTGGCTTCGACGGCCGCGAGCAGGTCGAGGTAGTCGTCGAGCGCGGCGAGCGGCGGCATGAAAACGTGCAGCAATTGGCGGCCGCGGCCGAAGGCGTCGGCTTCCACTTTGGGCCCGGCCGCGCGCGCCGGGTCGCGCGCTTCGACGCACAGCGCCGTGCGCCGGACCCATGCGGCCGATTCGCCGCGCGCGGGGATGCGCTGCGTGTCGGCGAGCGCCGGTTCACCGCGGCCTCCCCCCGACGCGCCGCCGCCTGAACGCCCGACGCTCTTCTCGCCGTCGTACGGCTGCCCGTTTGCACGCCCCTCGGGCACGGCGTTTTGTATACCGTCGTTCGCATACTGCATACGTAATTCCGCCGCCGAGCGCAGCGGCGAAGGCGGTGCAAACGGGTCCTGCGCGTGCACGTATGGATAGTCCCCAGCCGACACCCAGGGCAGCGCATCGAGCGGCAGCCGGTAGCCCATCGGCGAATCGCCGGGAATCAGGTACATCCGATCGTCGCGGAAGACCCACGGGCCGCTGACCCAGCGCGGACCCGAGAGCGCCGGGCCGCCGTTTCCGTTCGCGCGATCGAGCGGCAGCACGTAGCCCGTCACCGCCGAGAGCCCCGCGCCGAACACGCGGCGCAGACGCACGCGCTCCATCTCGTCGTCGAGCCGCGAGTCGAACGGATCGACGTTCACCGGCAGACGGCGCTCGCGCCACAGGTAGTACCAGACATCCTCGTAGCCCGGCAGCACATGCTTCGCGTCGACTTGCAGCTTGCCCGCGACGTGCCGGATGAAGCGTTCGGCGTCCGACGACGTATAAACGCCCGGTTCGCGCTCGTCCGCGAAGAGCTTGGGATCGTGCCAGCACGGCTCACCATCGGCTCGCCAATAGAGCGACATCGCCCAGCGCGGCAACTGCTCGCCGGGATACCACTTGCCCTGCCCGGTATGCAAAAACCCGTTCGTGCCGTAACGCTCGCGCAGCTTGCTCATCAGCGCGACCGCGTAGCCGCGCTTGGTCGGGCCGAGCGCGTCGGTGTTCCACTCGGCCGCGTCGCGGTCGCGCACCGCGACGAAGGTCGGTTCGCCGCCCATCGTCAGGCGCACGTCGTCCTCGAACAGTTGCGAGTCGACGTGCGCGCCCATCTTCACGACGTCCGCCCAGTCTTCCTCGGTATAGGGCTTGGTCACGCGCGGCGTTTCGAGCACGCGCACGATCGACATCGCATGCGAGAACTCAACCTCGCATTCGTCGATCGCCCCCGAAATCGGCGCGGCGCTGCCCGGCTCCGGCGTGCACGCGACGGGGATATGCCCTTCGCCCGCAAGCAGGCCGGAGGTCGGATCGAAGCCGATCCAGCCCGCTCCCGGCAGATAAACCTCGCACCACGCGTGCAGATCGGTGAAGTCGACTTCGGTTCCGCTCGGGCCGTCGAGCGCCTTCGTGTCGGGCGTAAGCTGCAGCAAATAACCGGACACGAAGCGCGCCGCAAGCCCAAGATGGCGCAGCGTCTCGACGAGCAGCCACCCGGTGTCGCGGCACGAGCCCGAGCGCAGTTCGAGCGTCTGCTCCGGCGTCTGCACGCCGGGCTCCATCCGGATCAGATAGCTGATCTCGCGCTGCAGCCGCTGGTTCAGTTCGACCAGGAAGTCGATGGTCTTCATCGGCGTGCGGTCGATGCTCGCGAGAAACTCGGCGAAGCGCGGCGTCGGCTCGCGCTTGACGCGGTACGGCGCGAGTTCGTGAACCAGATCGTCCGAGTACGCGAACGGAAAACGCTCGGCGTCCGGTTCGAGGAAGAAATCGAACGGGTTGTAGACCGCCATCTCGGCGACGAGGTCGACCGTCACCTTGAATTCGCGCGTCTTCTCGGGAAAGACGAGCCGCGCCTGATAGTTGGCGAACGCATCTTGCTGCCAGTTGATAAAGTGCTGCGCGGGCTCCACGCGCATCGAGTACGAGACGATCGGCGTGCGGCAGTGCGGCGCGGGCCGCAGGCGGACGACTTGCGGCGACAGCCCGATCAGGCGGTCATAGCGATAATGCGTGACGTGATTCAGCGCGACTCGAATAGACACACAGGGCTCCTGACTAGATCGTGAACCGATTGAACCAATGGACAAAACTGTATTCTTGCGCACGCTCCGAGTGAAACGCGTGACACGGCCGCACCGCACGGCATAAAGTTTGCGGCACGGCGCAATGCAACGTGCGGTAGCGTTGTCGCGCCACGCGTTTCACTGCCGTTCACACGCATGCAACGAAACCAGAAACAACGCGATGAAAACCTTCCACTGCAACCGCTGCCGACAACTGGTGTTCTTCGAGAACGTGCTCTGCGGGCGCTGCAACGCGCTGCTCGGCTACGTCCCCGAAGTCGGCGAGATCAGCGCATTCGAAGACGCGGGCGACGGCCTCTGGCGCAGCCTGCATCCCGACGCCGAAGCAGCGCTTTTCCGCCAGTGCCGCAACTACTCGGTCGAAAACGTCTGCAACTGGATGATCCCCGCCGCCGCGCCCGACACGCTGTGCCGCTCGTGCCAGTTCAACGGCACGATTCCGAACCTCGACATTCCGGAAAACCGCGTCTATTGGTACCGGCTCGAAGCGGCGAAGCGGCGCTTGC
>DATGHJ010000502.1:0-3193 GCA_035308085.1 Trinickia sp.
ATCGCCCTTCGGATCGACGAGTACGGGTTTGTCCGATGCACGCGCCTTCGCGATCATTTTCGTGACGTGCGTGAGGCCGCCCTTCGCGTAGTCGGACAGCAGGATCACGTCGTGCTTCGGCAACTGCTCGTCGAAACGAGCGAGACCGGCGAGCAGCGCTTCGTGCGCGGGCGTGTTCTCGAAGTCCACGCGCAGCAACTGCTGCTGGCGCGACAGCACGCGCAGCTTGATGGTCGTCAGCAGATCGGGATCGCGCTCGAGGTGCGGCACGACACCGCTGTCCTTGAGCAATTCGACGATCCGCTCGCCGGGCTCATCGTGCCCGACCACGCACAAGAGCCCCGCCTGCGCGCCCAGCGCGGCCGCGTTGCGCGCGACGTTCGCCGCACCGCCCAGGCGGTCCTCTTGCTTCTGCACATGCACGACCGGCACTGGCGCTTCCGGCGAAATCCGGTTCACGTCGCCGAACCAGTAGCGGTCGAGCATCACGTCGCCGACCACCAGAACGCGCGCCGCAGCAAGGCGCGCGCGCGGCACGGCGCCCGCTTCAGGCACGAGCGAGACGTTGGATTCAGGCGCGTGCATTGACGTCAGCGGTGAGTTCGACACGGGGGCGTCCGATCGCGTAATAGTCGATGCCGAGTTCGGCCATCGCGTCGGGTTCATACAGGTTGCGGCCGTCGAAGATGATGGGCGACTTGAGCACCGACTTCATGTGATTGAAGTCCGGGCTCCTGAACTCCTTCCATTCGGTCACGATCACGAGTGCATCGGCTCCGGCGAGCGTTTCGTCCTGCGTGTTCGTGAAGTGCAGCCGCGCGTGCTGCTCGGGAACGTTATTCAGGTCCAGCGCGAACACGCGGCGCGCTTCGTGTAGCGCGACCGGGTCATACGCGCGCACGCTCGCGCCGCGCGCGAGCAGCGCCGCAATCAGGCGGCGGCTCGGGGCTTCGCGCATGTCGTCGGTGTTCGGCTTGAATGCAAGGCCCCAGATGGCAAACGTGCGGCCCGTCAGGTCTTCGCCGAGCGTCGACGTGATCTTGCGCACGAGTACTGCTTTCTGCTCGTGGTTCACCTCTTCGACCGCCTCGAGAATGCGCAGCCGCTGCTCGTTCTCGCCGCCTGTGCGGATCAGCGCCTGCACGTCCTTCGGAAAGCACGAGCCGCCGTAACCGACGCCGGCATACAGGAAGTGATAGCCGATACGCGGATCGGAGCCGATGCCGCGCCGCACCGCCTCGATATCGGCGCCGACGCGGTCAGCCAGATTCGACATCTCGTTCATGAACGAGATGCGCGTGGCGAGCATCGCGTTGGCCGCGTACTTCGTGAACTCGGCAGAGCGCACGTCCATGTAGAGCGTGCGCTCATGATTGCGGTTGAACGGCATGTAGAGCCGCTTCATCTTCTCGCGCGCGAGCTGTCCGGCCTCGTCGTCGTCGATGCCGATCACGATGCGGTCCGGGCGCATGCAGTCTTCGACCGCCGCGCCTTCTTTCAGGAACTCGGGGTTCGACACGACCGAGAACCGGTGCTGCGCGCTACCCGACAAGCCGCGCGCCGCAAGTTCCGCTGCCACGACCGCGCTCACCTTCTGCGCCGTGCCGACCGGCACCGTCGACTTATCAACGATCACCTTGAAGCCGTTCGAATAGCGGCCGATGTTGCGCGCCGCTTCGAGCACGTATTGCAGATCGGCGGAACCGTCTTCGTCGGGCGGCGTGCCGACTGCGATGAACTGGATTTCGCCGTGCGCAACACTCGCCTCGACATCGGTCGAGAACGTGATGCGGCCAGCCGCGCGAGTGCGCGTAATGATCTCGAGCAAGCCCGGCTCGTGAATCGGCACGCCGCCGCTGTTGAGGATTTCGATCTTGCGCGGGTCGACGTCGAGGCAATAGACGTCATGGCCGATTTCAGCAAGACACGCGCCCGTGACGAGGCCAACGTAACCCGTGCCGATGATGGTGATTTTCATACGCGTTGTGGTGGTTGATCCCGGTCGTTAACTGGCTGCCGGTATGCCGCCGATCAATGGCAGCGTTCGTACAGCCGCTTCTACTCCTGTCGAATCGCTCGCCCTGCTACACCACGGGGCGGCGACCTCAATTCGATGCCGTAATCGGCTCGACGCGGCGCGGCGCATAGGTCTCCCAGCCGCTGCATCCCGGGCACTGCCAATAGAACAGGCGTGCCCGGAAACCGCAATTTTGACACGTGTACCGTGGCAGATTTTTGGTGCGCTGCTTGATCAGCGTGCGCATCAGCTCCAGCTCGCTGCGCCGCGGCTCGTCAGCTGCCGCGATCTGCGCTTCGAGCAAGCGCGTCATGCCGGCCAGATTCGGCGACTTCTGCATCTGCGTGCGGGCAAGCGTATGCGCGGCGGCGCGGCCGCGCAGGTCGGCTACGTGCTGATAGGCGACGTCGAGCAAGTCGTTCGACGAATAGCGGTCGACGTAGCTCGTCAGCAGATCCGCCCCTTCCGCGGCGCGGCCCAGCGCGGCGTACGCCTTCATCAACTTTTCGGCGACGAGCGGCAGATAGGACGGATTCTGCTCCTCGACACGCCGCCATTCGGCGATCGCCCCGGTGTAATCGCCGCCCGCCGCTTCCACGTCGCCGGCGAGGATGGTCGCGCGCACATTCTGCGGATTTGCTTTCAGCGCGAGCTTGAGCTGCTCGGCTGCGTCGACCGGTTCCTTCCGCTGCAGCGCCTCCTGCGCGAGCTCGCAATGGAATTGCGCGATTTCCTTGTCGAGCGGTTCCGCGCCCATCGTTTCGAGCCGCTGCGCGGTCTCGATCGACTTGTTCCAATCCTTCTCGATTTCGTAAATGGTCAGCAGCGCACGCTGCGCACCCAGCGCATAGTCGCCGGTCTCGAGTCTGCCGAAGGTCTCTTCGGCACGGTCCAGCAAGCCGGCCTTCAGAAAGTCCTGTCCGAGCTCGAAGAGCGCGTGGTCCCGCTCGCTGACCGGCAGGTCGGCGCGGCCGAGCAGGTTCTGATGCACGCGGATCGCACGGTCCGTCTCGCCGCGGCGCCTGAACAGATTGCCGAGCGCGAAGTGCAATTCGATCGTCTCGGGATCAAGCTTGGCGACTTCGATGAACGCGTCGATCGCCTGGTCAGGCTGCTCATTCAGCAGGAAGTTGAGGCCGCGGAAATACGAGCGGGGAAGATTGGAGCTTTCGGAAA
>DATGHJ010000503.1:0-4113 GCA_035308085.1 Trinickia sp.
CCAAATGACTTGCACGCCGCCGCCGTCCACATCGGTCACGCCCTCCACCTGAAAGCGCGCCCGCACACGCGAACCCACCGGCACTGGCGCCGTGAAGCGCACGCGATTGAGCCCGTAGTTGACGCCCATGCGCTGCCGCATCGCGACGGTCTTCTCGAGTAGCACAGGCACCAGCGACAACGTCAGAAATCCATGCGCGACCGCTCCGCCGAACGGCGATTCGCGCGCGGCACGCTCAGGGTCGACGTGAATCCACTGGTGATCGCCGGTGGCGTCCGCGAACACGTTGACGCGAGCTTGATCGATAGCAACCCAGCCGCTCGTCAACGGCGCCGCGCCGATGAGCGAACGCAGCGCGTTCGCATCGACCAGCTCGACGATCGCGTCTGCCGCGGAAACGGGCGCCGCGCGCGTCATGCCGCGCCTCCCGGATTGCGCAGCCCGAAAATCACCTTCGAACGCACGACGATAACCGTCTCCCCGTTCTGATTGATGCCGTCCCATTGGATCGACACGATGCCGCGATCAGGGCGGCTCTCTGACACGCGCTTGTCGAGCACCGTGTTCTTCATCAGGATCGTGTCGCCGGCGCGCACGGGCTTGATCCAACGGATTTCGTCGACACCGGGCGAGCCCATCGACGTCGAGCCGCGCAGCGTGTTGCGCACGGCGAGACCCATCATGATCGAGCACGTATGCCAGCCGCTCGCGATCAGGCCGCCGAACGGGGACGCCTTCGCGGCATCCACGTTCACGTGGAACGGCTGCGGATCGAATTGCTCGCCGAAGCGGATGATTTCATCGGCGCTGAACGTATGCTCGCCGACGTCGACCGTCGAGCCGACTTCAAAGTCTTCGTAACTGACACCCATTGTTCTGCTCCTTCGTAGAAGTATGTCGTCGAGTCGGGCGCTCACGCGTCGGCCGTCGCGAAACCGGGCAGCGCCGCGAAGCGCGCCAGGTGATGATCCACGTCGCCGAGCGTCGTCTCGATGATCGCGAGCCGCTTGAACCAGTGCGCCGCCGCGACTTCGTTCGTCACGCCCATGCCGCCGTGCAATTGCACCGCTTGCTGGCCGACGAAGCGCGCGGCTTGTCCGATGCGGACCTTCGCCGCCGACACCGCGCGGCGGCGAAGGTCCGCATCGCGGCTCGCGTAGCGGACTGCGGCCAGATACGCGAGCGAACGCGCCTGCTCCGTGTGGATCAGCATCTCGACCATGCGGTGCTGCAGCGCCTGGAAGCGCGCGATCGGCACGCCGAACTGCTGGCGCGTTTTCGTGTATTCGAGCGTTGCATGGTTCAGCGCGTCGAGCGCGCCGATTGCTTCTGCGCACAACAACACGATGCCGTAGTCGGCGATCTGCTCGAGTGTCGCCGCTCCCGCGTGCAGGCCGGCGAGTCGGCGCGCAGGCGTATTCGCGAACGTGAGCGTCGCGGCGCGCTGGCCGTCGATCGTGCGGTACTCGACGACCTTGGCGTGCGCCGCATCGCGCGGTACGACGAATAACGCGATTTCGCCGTCAAAGCGCGCCGGCACGATCCAATAGTCCGCTTGCGCACCGTGCTGCACGATCGACTTGCAGCCTGTCAGCGTGAATTGATTTCCGCTCGCTTCGGCGACCGAGGCAAGGTCGAACAAGTCGTAGCGCGCATGCGGCTCGTGAAATGCGACAGCGAGCTTGATCTCGCCCGCGCCAGCGCGTTCGAGCAATTGCGCATCGGCGCCCTCTCCGGTGCCCGCGAGGCGCAGGGCCTCGATGCCGACCGCCGTCGCCCAATACGGCTCGACGACAAGCCCGCGCCCCAACTCCTGCATGACGACGAGCATGTCGACAGCGCTGCCGCCGAAGCCGCCCTGCGTTTCCGGCACCGGCAACGCCGTCAGGCCGAGTTCGGCAAAAGCGCCCCAGTGCGTAGCCGAAACGCCCGCTTCCGAGCGCACGACCGCCTGCCGCGTTTCGAAGCCGTAGTTCTTCTCGAGATAGCGACGCAGCGCGTCGGTGAATTGCTGCTGTTCTTCGGTGAAGGTAAAGTCCATCGTCGTCTCCGGTCCGATGCAAAGTTCAAAGGCCGAGAATCATCTGCGCGATGATGTTCTTCTGGATTTCGTTAGAGCCGCCGTAAATCGAGGTCTTGCGGTAGTTGAAGTAGTACGCGGCGAGCGGCGCGGCATCGTCGTCGCCGGCGAGGCTGTGCCCGCGTTCGCCTTCGAGGAACGGCACGTCGAACGCCGCCGCGAGCGGCCCTGCCGCTTCGAACATCAACTCGGTCAACCCTTGCTGAATTTCGGTGCCCTTGATCTTCAGCATCGATGCTTCGGGCCCCGGCCCGCGCCCGCTCCCCTCGTTGCTGACGACGCGCTGCACGGTCACGTCTAGCGCCATCAGCTCGATCTCGAGCGCTGCGACCTTGGCGCCGAACGACGGATCCTCGATCAGCGGCTTGCCGTTTTTCTTCTGCTCGCGCGCAAGGCGTTTCAGAAACACGAGTTCGCGCTTCGAGCGGCCCACCGCCGCAATACCCGTGCGCTCGTGTCCGAGCAGATACTTCGCGTAAGTCCAGCCGCGATTCTCGTCGCCTACGAGGTTCTCGGCCGGCACCTTCACGTCCTCGAAGAACACTTCATTGACTTCGTGATCTTCGTCCAGCGTGATGATCGGACGCACGGTGATGCCCGGCGTCTTCATGTCGATCAGCAGGAACGAGATGCCCTCCTGCTTCTTCGCGCCGCTATCGGTACGCACAAGGCAGAACATCATGTCGGCGTGCTGGGCTAGCGTCGTCCAGGTCTTCTGCCCGTTGACGACATAGTGATCGCCGACGCGTTCGGCTCGCGTGCGCAGCGATGCGAGATCGGACCCCGAGCCGGGCTCCGAATAGCCTTGGCACCACCAGTCGGTGCCGTCGAGAATGCGTGGCAAATAGTGGCGTTTCTGCGCCTCGCTGCCGTACTTCATCAGCACGGGCGCAACCATCGATACGCCGAACGGCAGCACCGGCGGCGCTCCGACGCGCGCGCATTCCTCTTCCCAGAGATGACGCTGTGTCGCGTTCCAGCCGGGGCCGCCGTATTCGACGGGCCACGCCGGCGCGGACCAGCCGCGCGTGCCGAGCCGCTGATGCCAGCTCGCGATGTCGTCGCGCGACAAGCGTTTGTGATTGAGGACTTTGGCGGCAAGCTCGACAGGCAGATTCGCCTCGAGCCACGCACGGATTTCGACGCGGAACGCGTCTTCGGCGGGGGTGTAGTCGAGATTCATACGCAGTGTCTCCTGGCCGCGCCGTTCGCCGCCAGGATGACGCTGCACTATTGCAGCGACTCTTTGAGTGCGGTCGGGACCGGCAGCGGCATCACGTCGATGCCCTCTTCGACCAAGGCTTTCGCATCCTCCGGCGTCGTGACGCCGCGAATGCTCCGCGCGGGCGCTTCGTTGTAGTGAATGCGCCGCGCTTCCTCGGCAAAGCGCTCGCCCACGTTCTCGGTTTTCTCGAGCACCTCGCGCAATGCACGCATCGCGCGGGCCTGCAATTCAGCCGTACCCGCCGCGGGCTGCGCTTCGCTCGCGCCCGACAGATTGAGACGGGGCGCGGACGGCATGCGGCTCACTTCGGTCGCA
Organism: Trinickia sp.; assembly: GCA_035308085.1. Lineage (GTDB taxonomy): Bacteria > Pseudomonadota > Gammaproteobacteria > Burkholderiales > Burkholderiaceae > Trinickia_A. Next base: position 3,621 of record DATGHJ010000503.1, read on the forward strand.
CCGCAGATCGGACATTCGACGAGCTTGCGGGACAACTGCGATTCGAAGTCATCGGCCGAAGCAAACCAGCCTTCGAACCGATGGCCATGCGGACACTGTAAGTCGAGAACCTTCATGAGTCTGGGCCTGCGCACGAGTGTAGCGCAAAATCAAAATTTGTGAACGACCGTTCGTAAATTAATCGGAAAATCGCGACGATGACTGCAGGACGCTGAACGCGTAGAGAAAATCGACGTGCGTCCGCGATTTTAGCGCTTCGCGCGCGATCGCGCCGAAGGTGACGGCACGATGACAGGCTCGGCGACAATCGGTCCGCATGGTGCGGTTCCGGGGCCGCGCGCCCGAGCGGATGAGTTTCGACTCCAAAGCAAAACGGCGGGGTCATCCGCCGTCTCGCGTTGCCGCGCTGATTTGCCGCCGGCGGACAACCGTCGCGCAGCCGGTCATACTCAGTCCGACTGCGCTTCTCCAAGCGGCCACGCGCCGGAGAGCG
>DATGHJ010000504.1:0-3200 GCA_035308085.1 Trinickia sp.
ACGTGCGTCGAGAACCAGCGAAACGCCCTGCGTCTGCGCGAATTCACGCTCGGCCCAGGTCGCGCTCATCGCGTCGACGCCGCGCCGGTACGCCATCGTCACGCTCTGCGCGCCGAGCTTCTTGCTTTGCACGGCGGCATCGACCGCGGTATTGCCGCCGCCGATCACGACCACGCGGCGGCCGACGGGCAGCGTCGCGAGAGCCGTGGATTGGCGCAGCCGTGCGATGAAATCCACGGCGTCGAGCACGCCGTCGAGCGCTTCGCTTTCGACGCCGAGTGCTTTCACGCCCGCCAGCCCCACCGCGAGAAACACGGCGTCGTGCTGCTGGCGCAGTTCGGCGAGGCTCACGTCGCGGCCCAACGCCACACCTGCGCGCAACTCGATACCGCCGATCGACAAGAGCCACTCCACCTCGCGCTGAGCGAAGTCATCGACGGTCTTGTAGGCCGCGATCCCGTACTCGTTGAGGCCACCGGCTTTTTCACGCGCGTCGAAGAGCGTCACGCGATGCCCCGCCAACGCCAGACGATGCGCGCACGCAAGCCCGGCAGGCCCTGCACCGACCACGGCGACATGGCGCCCGGTATCCGCCGCGCGCTTGAAGAGCGTCTCGCCGCGCGCCATCGCCCAATCGGTCGCGTGCCGCTGCAACGCGCCGATTGCGACCGGCTTGCCGTCCTGATGGTTGCGCACGCAAGCGCCTTCGCAAAGGATCTCGGTCGGGCACACGCGGGCGCACATCCCGCCGAGCGGATTCGCCGACAGGATGTCAAGCGCCGCGCCCTTCAAGTTGCCGTTGCCGATCTTGCGGATGAAGCTCGGGATATCGATTTGCGTCGGACACGCGTTCACGCACGGCGCGTCGTAGCAGTAGTGGCAGCGGCTCGCGGCAACCGCGGCGGCGCCCGCGTCGAGCAGCGGCGCGATGTCGGCGAACTGGCACGCGAGTTGATCGGCGTCGAGGCGGCCGGCTGCGATATCGCCGATTTCCTTCATGGTCATGCGCGCTCCTACACTGAAAAGAGGACGAACGGTGCCCGCCGGCTTCGTCATTGCGAAGCCGGAATACGGGTTGGGCACAACTTTCTGAATACGCCTAAAACTAGCGGCTAAATCGATCGACGCACCGTTGGCCGCCGAACCCCGGCGGCCAATCGGCGAGCGCTGAAACGGTCATGAAACCGGCTCGCTCGCACGCTCGAGCATCGCGTGCAGCAACACGTTCGCGCCGGCCTCGATCCATTCGGGCGTCGCGTCCTCGATCTCGTTGTGGCTGATCCCATCGACGCACGGCACGAACACCATCGACGTCGGCGCGACCTGCGAGAGATAGCAGGCGTCGTGTCCGGCGCCCGAGACGATGTCGCGGTTCGAGTAGCCGAAGCGCTCGGCGGCGCGGCGCACAGAGCTCACGCACGCCTTGTCGAATGCGACCGGCGCGTAATAGAAAATCTGCTCGAGCTGGGTTTCGAGGCCGATCGCGTCGGCGATGCTCGCGACGCCCTTGCGCAACTCGGCGTCCATCTGCGCAAGCACGGCATCGTCGGGATGGCGGAAATCGACCGTGAAGAACACGCGCCCCGGAATCACATTGCGTGAGTTCGGATGCACTTGCATCATGCCGACCGTCGCGCACGCGAACGGCGCATGATCGAGCCCGATGCGGTTCACCAGATCGACCACGCGCGCCGCGCCGAGCAACGCATCGCGGCGGCGCGGCATCGGCGTCGGGCCCGCGTGCGCCTCCTGGCCCGTCAGCACGATCTCGTACCAGCGCTGGCCTTGCGCGTCGGTGACGACGCCGATCGTCCTGTGCTCGGCTTCGAGAATCGGGCCTTGCTCGATGTGCAGTTCGAACGCCGCGTGAATCGGTCGGCCGCCGCACGGAACATCGCCCGCATAGCCGATGCGCTGCAGTTCCTCGCCGATCGTCTTGCCGTCGACGTCCTTGCGCGAGAGCCCGTATTCGAGCGTGAAGACGCCCGCGAACACGCCCGAAGCCACCATCGCCGGCGCAAAGCGCGAACCCTCTTCGTTGGTCCAGATGACGACTTCGACCGGATGCTCGGTTTCGATGCCGTGATCGTTGAGGCTGCGGATCACCTCGAGGCCGCCCAACACGCCGTAGATGCCGTCGAAGCGGCCGCCCGTCGGCTGCGAATCGGCGTGCGAGCCGGTCATCACGGGCGCGGCCGACGCGTTGCGGCCGGCACGCCGCATGAACACGTTGCCCATTCGATCGACCGTGACCGCGCAGCCGGCCTCGTTGGCCCAGCTCACGATCAGGTCGCGCCCTTCGCGATCGAGATCGGTCAGCGCGAGCCGGCAAACGCCGCCTTTCTTCGTCGCGCCGATCTTCGCCATCGTCATCAGACTGTCCCACAAGCGCCGGCCGTTCACCTTGACCAGCGCTTCCAAAGCTTGCCCTGTTACTGCGCTCATCTGTGCCTCTCCGTATCGTTTTGGGGCATGTCGCCCAGCGCCGGTGCACCGCCTCGCCGCGGCGGCGAACCTCCGGCTTCCCGCTTCTCCAATCCTGTCCGATTGGACAGGTTGTAGACCATTAATATCGATATTTCAATGGGTTCTAACCCAGCGAAAAGCGTGCCATTGCGCTGCAGCAGAACGCCGCGCCCCGGCCATGGGCCGCTTGCGGCACACCTCCTGTGAACCGCGAGATTGCGACTACAATGAGGCGCGACGCGGCAGGCAAGCCGAACGAGGCCGATGATGAAGAGCGACGAAACGCGTGCAGTCGACCACGAACACGAAGAAACATCGAAACCGATGCGGCGCCGCAAGGCGCACATCCGTCACACGAACGAAGCGCACTTGCTCGCGTGCGCGGAAGCGGTCTTCGCCGAGCGCGGCCTCGAGGGTGCGAGCACCGCGCTGATCGCGGAGCGCGCGGGCTTGCCGAAAGCCAACCTGCACTACTACTTCCCGACCAAGCTCGATCTCTATCGCCGCGTACTCGATGACGTGTTCGAGGAATGGCATCGCGCCGCCAATACGTTCGAAGGCAGCGACGATCCGGTGCAGGCGATCGGCGGCTACGTGCGCGCGAAGATGGCGCTGTCGCGGCGGCGGCCGCTTGGATCGAAGGTGTGGGCGAGCGAGATCATTCAAGGCGCGACGCACATGCAAGACATCCTGTCCGAGCGCGTGAAGCCTTGGATGGAAACGCGCGTCGTCGT
>DATGHJ010000505.1:0-2505 GCA_035308085.1 Trinickia sp.
TCGGTGCACGACTCGCGCGAGATCCGCGCAATGGGTCAGCACAACGGCATCGACATCTTCGGCGGCAACAGCCTCGGCATCGCCGATGCATGGAACCGCGTGCGCATCGGCGGCGCGCTCGGCGGCGACAACCCCGACGAGGCGCTCAAGAAAGGCTCGATCGCGATCTTCTCGAACTCGGGCAACTTCACGACGACGATCGCCACCTATCTGCGCATGGCCGGCTGGGGCACGACGACGCTGATGTCGAGCGGCAAGGACGTCTATATCCACTTCGCCGCGCCCGAATTCGCGTTCGCGCTCGCCAACGATGCGCGCAGCAAAGCTGCCGTGCTCTATTCCGAGCCGGGCGGCTATTACGAGCTCGACGCGGACTTCACGAAGCCCGTGGTCGCGTGCGTCGTCGGGCGCTGGAAGAAGAAACTCACGCGCGCGGTCGGCCACGCAGGCGCGCTCGCGGGCGGCGACGACGACGCGTCGACGAAGGAACGCTGGTTCATGGAGAAGTTCGAGGTCGACCGCGTGTTCACGCCGGAGGATCCGGTCGTGAGCGCGAAGGGCGCGGTCGTGACCAACATCGCGCACATTCCCGCGGCGCTCACCGCGGTGATGCGCGAGAACGGCGCTCGGCCCGACTTCGCGCCGGAAGGCAGCCTGGCGCTCAAGCCGTGGTTCCGCTCGACGCGCGGCCTCGCGCTGCCGCCCGATCTCGATCTGCCGGCCGTCACGGCGATGCCGCCATACGACGCGCAGATCGCCGCGTTGAACCGCCAGATCGGCGTCGTGCTGCCGCGCCAGAACATGAAGGACGCCTCGGGCGCCTCGCAGATGGACCCGAAGACGCAAGTCACGAGCCTGCACGGCGTGACAATGCTGCAAGCCGCGCAATACCCGCTCGAAGCCAACCTGTGCCTCGCCTTGCTGCATGAACCCGGTGGCGTGAACGACGCGAAGCTCGCGAGCGTCGCGGTAGGCGCCGAAGTCAACCTCGCCGGCGACGCGACGCTCGTCGCCGCGCAGGCCGCGCGCGAGGCGGGCAACGCACCGAACAGCGTGTTGGCCGCGGCATCGAGCATCGTCGGCCCGGGCCGGGCCAACGGCGCACGGCGCGCGGCGAAAGCGCTGATCGAACTCGGCGCGGCGGCGGGTCTGCACGACGCGCTCGACGAAGGCTTCGACACGTCTGCGTTCGCAACTGCAGACGCCGATACGCGCGCGTTACTCATCAGCACCACGCCCGACGAAAAAGCCGAAGCCATGCTCGCGGGCCTCGCCAAACGCGAAGCGAAGTCGGTCTTCGTGCGCTATCTGCAAGCGCTCGACGGCCACCCCACGGCCGACGCCGTCCTCGCCGCAATCACGACGACGATCGGCTGGGGCCCGTTGATGCGCAAGCGCGTATGCCGCCTCACCGTCGAAAACCTGCCTTGGTGGATGCGCCTGTTCGGCACACTGATCGGCGCGTCGGTCGACGCCGGGCGGCACGAGCCCGGCCGCTTCTGCGGCATCTCCACCGACGAGCTTCTCGGCGCGCGCTCGCTCACCGAAGTCGCCTGCACCGCGTTGATTGGAGCGACGCCCAATGAGACAGATCTGTTCGGATTTCAGACGCTCGTGGGCCTCTTGCTCACGAACGGACCGGGTGCGATTTCCGCGCAAGGCGCGAAGGGGGCGGTGTCGGCCGACGGCCCGGAGACGCCGGAGCGCACCCAGTTGAACAAGGCGATGGTCGGCTTCCTCACGCATGCGGGCTACGCGCACGGCGGCAACGGCTACGAAGGCGTGTCGTTCCTGCTCGAACGCTTCAAGGGCGTGACGCTTGCCGACCCAGGCGATCGCGCGCACGGCCTGGACCTGAAGACGATGGCTGCCGGGTTCGCGCGCGCCTATGGCGCGGAGCGCACCGAGCGCAAGGAGGTGGGCGCCGAGCAAGCACGCGCGCTGCCCTGCATCAACCACCCGGTGTTCAAGGGCAAGCCCGTCAACGTCGATCCGCGCGAAGCGTTCGTGCGTGAACTGTTCGAAGCGCGCGGCGAGTACAACATCTTCCACGACTACTACCGCACGCTCGTGCAGGCGCTCTACGACGAGAACGTCACGCGCAACGTGTTCGCCGTCAACGTCGACGCAGTGATCGCTTCGCTGCTCTTGAAGATGCTGTGGGGGCGCTACCGCTCGGGAGAAGTCTCCGACAAGGCGCTCGAAACCGCTGCGTTCACGGTGTTCCTGTACGGCCGGATGATTGGCTGCGCAGCGGAAATCGACGACCACATGAACCGGGGCCGCAACCTCGATACGCGCACGCCGCAATCCGAGGTGCGCTTCGTCGCCTGACCAGCGGCTCTCAAACCAACCCTTAACTCAAATCAGAAGGCCGGGCCGCAACATCTGACCACCGGCCTTCCCTTGCCAGGAGACATGCCGTGCATAGCACTTCGTCCGCAACACCGCCGCCGGCGCAGCCAACTCAACCGGCGCAACGGCTCGACGCTCAACCGAAATTCT
>DATGHJ010000506.1:0-3886 GCA_035308085.1 Trinickia sp.
CGAGGATCGAAATCACGTCGCCTTCGTGCGCGTCGAGCGAAATGCCCTTCAGCACGTGCATGTCGCCGAACGACTTGTGGATGTTCTTCACCGACAAAGCGACAGGTGTCGTTTGGGTCATATCAGTCTCCAGAATGAAGCGATTGCCGATGTGGCGTTCAATGCTTCCAGCTTGCGTTCAAGGTTCAGGATTCAGCGCGCGCTTCGGCGGCGGGGATCACGGGTGCCTTGTCCTTCTGCGTGACGGGTGCCGCGCGCAGGTGCCGCGAAAGCCGCCATTCGAGCAAGCCGAGCAGCCGCACGATCACGAAATTCAACAGCAGATAGATCAGAGCCGCGCAGATGAAGACCTCGGAGGTCCGGTAGGTGCGTTGAATGATCTGCTGCGCGACGCCCGTTACTTCCCACACGGTGACGAGACTCGCGAGCGCCGTCGATTTGACGAGCAGCACGGCTTCGGTCGAATACGCGGGCAAGCACTGACGCAACGCAATCGGACCGATCACGCGGCGCAGCAGCGAGAACCCGGACATCCCGCACGCGTAGCCCGCTTCGATCTGGCCGACCGGCACCGCTATCAGGCCGCCGCGGATGATTTCCGCCGTGTAGCCCGCGGTGCAAAGCGCGAGCGACAGCACCGCGCACATATAAGGGTCGCGCATCACCGGCCACACGAAGCTGTCGCGAATCACGTGAAACTGCCCGAGCCCGTAGTAGACGAGAAACATCTGGATCAGAAGCGGCGAGCCGCGAAACACCAGAATGTAGGCGCGCGCAAAGCGATTCGGCAGCCAGTGGGGCGAGACGCGCATCGTGACGATCACGAGCGACAGCAGGCCGCCGATCACGAGCGAGGCAAAGAACAGGCCCAGCGTGGTCGGCACCGCCGCGAACAGTTGCGAGAGCGTATCGGTCAGGAAGTCGATATCGAGGTGCATGGTGGTTCTCGTCTTCTCGTCAATTGCGCGCGAAATTGCGGCGGAAGGATCGGCCGACGTGCGCTTCCGCACGGTTGAAGATCCGGTTCGAGACGCTCGTCATCAGCAGATACAGCGCGCCGCCGACCACGAAGAACAGGAAGTAGTCGTGCGTCGAGCCGGCCGCGATCTGGCTCGTGCGCAGCAATTCCGCGAGACCGGTCACCGAGATCAGCGCCGAGTCCTTCAAGCTCAACTGCCAGACGTTGCCGATGCCCGGCAGCGCGAAACGCAGCACCTGCGGAATCAGAATGCGGCGCGCCATCGTGAACATGGGCATGCCCATCGCGCGCGCCGCTTCGAGCTCGCCCCTCGACACCGCCAGCACGGCCGCGCGATAGACCTCGGCCTGGTACGCGCCGGAGATCATGCCGACCGCGAACGCGCCGATCGCGAACGGCGGCACGCCGATGAAGCCGTCGGCGCCGAACCACTGTCCGATCGTCGTGACGAGTGTCGAGCCGCCGAAATAGAACAGGTAAATCACGAGCAGTTCGGGCACGCCGCGAAACACGGTCGTGTACAGGTCGCCCGCCACGCGCGCCGTGCGATAACGCGACAGCTTCGCCGCCGCCACAAAAGCGCCGAACACGGCGCCGATCGCCAGCGCCGCGAGCGTCAGCACGACAGTCATCAGCGCGGCGAGCAGCAGCGCGCCGCCCCATCCTTCGGAACCGAAACCCAGTGTCTCGATCAGGTCCATGCGTCACCCGGTACGTTCATCAAGTCCTGCCAACAGGCGGCGCACGGAGCGCCGCCGCGTTTCGACGCGCGGCGCGGGCCATGCCCGGTGCCGCGCCGGAGGCCGACGCTCAAGGCGCGACGTCCGTCTTGAACCATTTCTCCGACAGGCGCTTCACCGTGCCGTCGGCCAGCGCCTCGCTGATCGCCGTATCGAACTTCGCCTTCAGATCCGCATCCTGCTTGCGGAACGCGAGCCCTTCGCCCGGCCCCCAGATCGGGCCGCCGATCTGCGGACCGGCCAGCATCACGCCCGCGTTTTCCTTCTTCGCGAGGGTGGCGGCGTAATAGGTCACGTCGTCGAACGACGCGTCGATGCGGCCCGCGACGAGGTCGAGATCGCGCTCAGGCGAGGTCTTGTAGACGCGGATCGTCGCGATGTCCTTGAAGCTGTCGTTGATGAATTGCGTGTAAACCGTTCCCGACTGGATGCCGATCGTCTTGCCCTTCAACTCCTTGCGCAACGCGTCGACGGTCGGCTTGTCGGTCTTCGGGTCGCCGGTCAGCTTGATGGCCGGCGCGCTGGGCGACGCCTTCGGCAGCACCTTCGTATCGGTGACGGCGAACGTGGCCGGCGTGGCCGCGTACGGGCGCGAGAACGCGATGATCTTCTCGCGCTCGGGCGTGATCGAGATCGCGTCCATCAGCACGTCGAACTTGCCCGCTTGCAGGCCGGGAATCATGCCGTCCCAATCCTGCGCGACGAGATTGCATTGCAGCTTGATGCGCGCGCACAGATTCGCGACCAGTTCGGGCTCGAAGCCGCCGAGCTTGCCGCCGGGAAGCGTGAGGTTCCACGGCTCGTAGCTGCCTTCGAGCGCGATCGTCACCGACTTCCATTCCTTCGCCTGCACGGGCGCCGCGAGCGTCGCCGCCGCGCCGAGCACCGCCACCGCCAAAACCTTTGCCAACGTTGAGCGCTTGACCTTCACTTCGAATCTCCAATGGATTGAGTAAGAAACCGCGAACCACACTCTGATCGGTCAAGCCATCGCCCGGCCAATTTGTATATACAACTCTGCAAGAAACAAAAAGCGCATGCAAGCGCTTTTGAGAGGGAATGCGGAAATCTTCGGGTAAGCCCTATGGATAAGGCTCTGTGAGAGATGGGGAGCGATGCCGCGGCATTCTCAGTGAGCGAGAATTGCGCCGAAACGGTGCGTGTCGTCTATACAAGATTGGTGCAACGGGAGAGGAGACGGCGGCACCGCGCGAATCGAGGCGGCATGACGAACAACGAGGACTATGAGCGATCGAAAGACCGTGAGCCCAGAACGAACGCCGGCCTCATGCGCGGCACGAACACCGGCATGAGGCGACGAAGACGGGAAGAGTCCCGCGCTAGTGGGAAATGTGCTCGGTGCAGCGAAGCGCGTCGGTTTTCGCGTTATGCCCGGCTTGGGTATCGAGCAGACGCAAATCCTTCATGGCAGGCGGCTCCGAACGCATGCCGATCGAGTTGAGCAGCCGATAGAGCGTCGCGCGCGACACCCCGAGCTCAGCGGCCGCGCCCGACAAGCTGTACGCGTGCCGCGTCAGCGCTTGCTGAATGGCGATGCGCTCGGCCTCGTTGCGCACCTCCGCGAGCGTGCGGCCCGTGCTGTGCGGCGCGTCCGGCAAGCCCAGGTCCGCGGCGGTGATGAAACGCCCTTCGGCCATCACGACCGCGCGGCGCACGCAATTGATCAGCTCGCGGACATTGCCGGGCCAGTCGTAATTGAACATCGCCGTGACGGCATCGCTCGAAAACCCGCGGAATTTGCGCGGACCGTCCTGCTTGTACATGGCGAGTGCGTGCTCGGCGAGCAGCTTGATGTCGCTGCCGCGCTCGCGCAGCGGCGGCTCGACAAGCCGCAGGACGCACAACCGGTGATACAAGTCCGCGCGAAACCGGCCCTCGGCGACGGCCTCTTCGAGATTGACGTGAGTCGCGGAAATGACGCGCACGTCAACGCGAACCGTGCCCTCGCCGCCAAGGCGCTCGATCGTGCCTTCCTGAAGAAAGCGCAGCAACACCGCTTGGCATTCGTGCGGCATGTCGCCGATCTCGTCGAGAAACAGCGTGCCTTCGGCGGCAGCCTCGATGCGGCCGATCTTTTTCTGCAGCGCGCCCGTGAACGCGCCCCGCTCGTGGCCGAACAGTTCGGACTGCAGCAGCGTCGGCGGAA
>DATGHJ010000507.1:0-3065 GCA_035308085.1 Trinickia sp.
TGAGCAGTCAAGCGGCTCGCGCCGCCCGAACTTACTCCGCCGATTGCTGCGGTTCGGCGGCCGGGCTTTCCGGCGTGCCAAACTCGAACGCTTCTTCCGCAGCGATCTGATCGAAACGCTCGCGATCCGAAGCTTCCTTGCTCTTGCGTGCCTTGTGGAACGCGAGACCCGTACCGGCCGGAATCAAACGGCCGACGATCACGTTTTCCTTCAGGCCACGCAGATCGTCGCGCTTGCCCATGATCGCCGCCTCGGTCAGCACGCGCGTCGTTTCCTGGAACGATGCGGCCGAGATGAACGAGTCGGTCGACAGCGACGCCTTCGTGATACCGAGCAGCACGTTGTCGTACGACGCCGGACGCTTGTCTTCCGCGGTCATCTTGTCGTTCTCGTCGAGCATGTCCGACCGCTCGACTTGTTCGCCCGGGATGAAACGCGTATCGCCGTTGTCGACGATCTGCACACGGCGCAGCATCTGACGCACGATCACTTCAATGTGCTTGTCGTTGATCTTCACGCCTTGCAGACGGTAAACGTCCTGCACTTCGTCCACGATGTAGCGCGACAGCGCCTCGATACCCTGCAGGCGCAGGATGTCGTGCGGATCGGCCGGACCGTCGACGATCATTTCGCCCTTGTTGACGACTTGACCATCGTGCACCAGGACCTGCTTTTCCTTCGCGATCAAGAACTCGTGCTGGTTGCCCTCGAGGTCCGTGATGACGAGACGCTGCTTGCCCTTCGTGTCCTTACCGAACGACACCGTACCCGTGACTTCCGCCAGAATGCCGGCGTCCTTCGGCGAACGCGCTTCGAACAGCTCCGCCACGCGCGGCAGACCACCGGTAATGTCACGTGTCTTCTGCGATTCAGTCGGGATACGTGCGAGCACTTCACCAACCTGCACTTGCTGACCGTCCTTCACCGTGATCAGTGCGCCGACCTGGAAGCCGATCTGCACCGAATGCTCGGTGCCCGGGATCTTCACTTCCTCGCCGCTCGCGTCGAGCAGTTTCACCTGCGGACGCACGCTCTTCGAAGCCTGCGAGCCGCGGCGCTTCACGTCGATCACGACGAGCGTCGAGAGGCCCGTCACGTCGTCGATCTGCTTGGCGACCGTCACGCCTTCCTCGACGTTTTCGAACTTCACCGTACCGCCGTACTCGGTGATGATCGGACGCGTCATCGGGTCCCACGTGGCCAGCTGCGTACCCGCCTTGATCTGCGCGCCGTCGAGCTGCAACAGCGTGGCGCCGTACGGCACCTTGTGGCGTTCGCGCTCGCGGCCGTGGTCGTCGGTGATCATCGCTTCGCCCGAACGCGAGATGACGATCTGCTCGCCCTTCGCATTCGTCACGTAGCGCATCGTCGCCGTGAAACGCACCGTACCGTTCGACTTCGCCTCAACCGACGAAGCGACGGCCGCACGCGATGCCGCACCACCGATGTGGAACGTACGCATCGTCAGCTGCGTGCCCGGCTCACCGATCGACTGCGCCGCGATCACGCCGACCGCTTCGCCGACGTTCACGAGCGAGCCGCGGCCGAGGTCGCGGCCATAGCAGGCTGCGCACAGGCCATAACGCGTTTCGCAGGTGAGCGGCGTGCGCACGCGCACTTCGTCGATGCCGAGGCGTTCGATCTCTTCAACCGCCGTTTCATCGAGCAGCGTGCCCGCTTCGTACAGCGTCTCTTGCGATTCCGGGTTGACGACGTCAGCCACCGCGACGCGGCCGAGAATCCGGTCGCGCAGCGCTTCGACGACTTCACCGCCTTCGACCAGCGCCTTCATCGCCACGCCTTGGCTCGTGCCGCAATCGTCTTCGACCACGACGAGATCCTGCGTCACGTCAACCAGACGACGCGTCAGGTAACCCGAGTTCGCCGTCTTCAGTGCCGTATCAGCCAGACCCTTACGCGCGCCGTGGGTCGAGATGAAGTACTGCAACACGTTCAGACCTTCGCGGAAGTTCGCGGTAATCGGCGTTTCGATAATCGAGCCGTCCGGCTTCGCCATCAGGCCGCGCATACCGGCAAGCTGACGAATCTGCACCGCGGAACCCCGGGCGCCCGAGTCGGCCATCATGTAGATCGAGTTGAACGATTCCTGGCGCGTTTCGTTGCCGTCGCGGTCGATCACCGGCTCCGTCGACAGCTGCTCCATCATCGCCTTGCCGACCGCTTCCGACGTCGCCGACCAGATGTCGACCACGTTGTTGTAGCGCTCCTGCGCGGTGACGAGACCCGACATGTACTGACGGTCGTATTCCTTCACCTTCTTCGCGGCGTCGCCAACGATCGTCTCCTTCTGCGGCGGCACGAGCATGTCGTCGACGCAGATCGAAATGCCGGCGCGCGTTGCCAGGCGGAAGCCCGACTGCATCAGTTGGTCGGCGAAGACCACCGTCGCGCGCAGACCGCACTTGCGGAACGCCGTGTTGATCAGGCGCGAGATTTCCTTCTTCTTGAGAGGCTTGTTCAGCACCGAGAACGGCAAGCCCGGCGGCAGGATCTCCGACAGGATCGAGCGGCCGACGGTCGTTGCGTACAGCGAGATCTTCGGCACGAATTCCGGAGCGCCTTCCGACGTGTCTTCGTTGCGGACCATTTCGGTGATCCGCACGTTGACGCGCGAGGCGAGCTCGACTTCCTTGTTCTCGTACGCGCGCAACACTTCCGACACGCCGGTGAACGACAGGCCCTCGCCCTTGCCGTTCACGGCTTCACGCGTCGCGTAGTAGAGGCCGAGCACGATATCCTGTGACGGCACGATCGACGGATCGCCGTTGGCCGGGAACAGCACGTTGTTCGACGCCAGCATCAGCGTGCGCGCTTCCATCTGCGCTTCGAGCGACAGCGGCACGTGAACAGCCATCTGGTCACCGTCGAAGTCGGCGTTGAACGCCGCGCAGACGAGCGGGTGCAGCTGGATGGCCTTGCCTTCGATCAGCACCGGCTCGAACGCCTGGATGCCGAGGCGATGCAAAGTCGGTGCGCGGTTCAGCATCACGGGATGCTCGCGGACGACTTCCTCGAGAATGTCCCAGACTTCCTGGCGCTGCTTT
>DATGHJ010000508.1:0-3121 GCA_035308085.1 Trinickia sp.
GAGCCGCTCGCCTCGTACGCGGTGAAGCTGCGCGAGATCGTCGGTGCGGGCGAGCCGCTGAATCCGGAGATCATCGAGCGCGTGCGCAACGCGTGGGGCATCACGATCCGCGACGGCTTCGGCCAGACCGAAACCACATGCCTGATCGCCAACTCGCCGGGGCAACCGGTCGTGCCCGGCTCGATGGGGCGGCCGATGCCCGGCTACCGGATCGAGCTGGTCGATCACGACGGCAACCGCGCTGACGAAGGCGAGATCACGCTGCCGCTCGGCACGCGCGGCGGCCGCGCGTCACCGCATGCAAGCGAACCGCTGGGCCTGATGACCGGCTACGCGAACAATCGCGACGCGACCGAAACCGTGATGCGCGACGGCCGCTACCGCACCTCGGACGTCGCGGTGCGCCGCCCCGACGGCTATTTCATCTACATCGGCCGCGCCGACGATGTGTTCAAGTCGTCCGACTACCGACTGAGCCCGTTCGAACTCGAGAGTGTGCTGATCGAGCACGAGGCGATCGCGGAAGCCGCTGTCGTGCCGAGCCCCGACCCGCTGCGCCTCGCGGTGCCGAAGGCATTCATCGCATTGCGTCACGGCTTCGAATTCGGCCCCGACCTCGCCAAGAGCGTGTTCCGCTTCTCTCGCGAAAAACTTGCACCGTACAAGCGGATCCGCCGCATCGAAGTCATCGAGCTGCCGAAGACGATCTCCGGAAAAATCCGCCGCGTGGAGCTGCGCCGCCGCGAGATCGAACGCGGCGATGCGCCCGCGCGCGTTTCAGGCGAGTATTGGGAGGAAGACTTCTCCGATCTACGCTGACAGAACGTACCCATTCACGCCGCGGCGCTGCGAAGACGCACGCCGCGATCATCGATTTTTTACCCCCGGTCTATCCATGCCGGGATGCCTTGCACAAGGAGCCTGTCAATGAGCGCAATTCCCTCCACCGCTGCCAAACCCACCGTCAAGCTGCTGATCAACGGCGAGTTCGTCGAGTCATCGACGAACGAATGGCGCGACATCGTGAACCCGGCCACGCAGGAAGTGCTTGCGCGCGTGCCGTTTGCGAGCGCCGCCGAGATCGACGCCGCCGTGCGCTCCGCGCATGCCGCGTTCGCGCAGTGGAAGACGACGCCGATCGGCACGCGCGTGCGCATCATGCTCAAGTACCAGGCGCTGATTCGCGAGCACACGCCGCGCATCGCAAAGCTCCTGAGCGCCGAGCAAGGCAAGACGCTGCCCGACGCCGAAGGCGATATCTTCCGCGGCCTCGAAGTGGTCGAGCATGCGTGCTCGATCGGCACGCTGCAATTGGGCGAGTTCGCCGAGAACGTCGCCGGCGCGGTCGACACCTACACGCTGCGCCAGCCGCTCGGCGTCTGCGCCGGCATCACGCCGTTCAATTTCCCCGCGATGATTCCGCTGTGGATGTTCCCGATGGCGATCGTCTGCGGCAACACGTTCGTGCTGAAGCCGTCCGAGCAGGACCCGCTCTCGACGATGGCGCTCGTCGAGCTCGCGATCGAAGCGGGTGTGCCGCGCGGCGTGCTCAACGTCGTCCACGGCGGCAAGGAAGCGGTCGACGCGCTCTGCACGCACGAGTTCGTGAAGGCGATTTCGTTCGTCGGATCGACGGCGGTCGGCACGCACGTCTACACGCTCGCGAGCCAGCACGGCAAGCGCGTGCAGTCGATGATGGGCGCGAAGAACCACGCCGTGGTGCTGCCCGACGCGAACAAGGAGCAGACGCTCAACGCCCTCGTCGGTGCGGGCTTCGGCGCGGCCGGTCAGCGCTGCATGGCGACCTCGGTCGTGGTGCTCGTCGGCGCGTCGCAACAATGGCTGCCGGAGCTCGTCGAGAAGGCGAAGACGCTCAAGGTCAACGCAGGCACCGAGGCCGGCACCGATATCGGCCCGGTCGTGTCGAAGAGCGCGAAGGAACGCGTCCTGTCTCTGATCGGTAAAGGTGTCGAAGAAGGCGCGACGCTCGAGCTCGACGGCCGCAACGTGAAGGTACCGGGTTACGAGCAAGGCAACTTCATCGGCCCGACGATCTTCTCGAACGTCACCACCGAGATGACGATCTACACGACCGAAATCTTCGGCCCCGTGCTCGTCGTGCTGAGCGTGCCAACGCTCGACGAAGCGATCGCGCTCGTCAATCGCAACCCGTTCGGCAACGGCGTCGGCCTCTTCACGCAAAGCGGCGCGGCGGCGCGCAAGTTCCAGAGCGAGATCGATATCGGCCAGGTCGGCATCAACATTCCGATCCCGGTGCCTGTGCCGTACTTCAGCTTCACGGGCTCGCGCGGCTCGAAGCTCGGCGACCTCGGCCCGTACGGCAAGCAAGTCGTGCAGTTCTACACGCAGACGAAGACCGTCACCGCACGCTGGTTCGACGACGCGACCACTAACGACGGCGTGAACACCACGATCAGCCTGCGCTGAAGCGCCAACGCAGATCGACCGGAGAACACCACGATGAAAATCGCCTTTATAGGCCTCGGCAACATGGGCGCGCCGATGGCGCGCAATCTGCTGAAAAACGGCCACACCCTGAACGTATTCGACTTGAGCCGCGACGCCGCGCAATCGCTCGTCGACGCCGGCGCAACCGCGAGCGCCTCGCCGAAAGCCGCGGCCACCGGTGTCGAACTCGTCTTCACGATGCTGCCTGCCGCCGCCCACGTGAAGAGCGTGCTCACCGCCGACGACGGCGTGCTCGCCGGTATCGCGCGCGGCGTGACGATCGTCGATTCGAGCACGATCGATCCGGCCAGCGCGCAAGGCTTCGCGAAGCTCGCCGCCGAGCGCGGCAATCCGTTCGTCGATGCGCCGGTTTCCGGCGGCACCGGCGGCGCGGCCGCGGGTACGTTGACCTTCATGGTGGGCGCGAACGCCGCCGCTTACGAGCAAGTCAAGCCGTTGCTCGCGGCGATGGGCAAGAACATCGTCCATTGCGGCGACACTGGCACGGGGCAGGTGGCCAAGATCTGCAATAACCTCGTGCTCGGCATCACCATGGCGGGGGTCGCGGAAGCGATGTCGCTTGGCGAGGCATTGGGTATCGATCCGAAGGTGCTGGGTGGCATCATCAATACATCCACGGGTCGTTGCTGGA
>DATGHJ010000509.1:0-6401 GCA_035308085.1 Trinickia sp.
TCGAGCAGTTTCATCCGCAACAGGACGCCGTGGACGAATACGTCACCCAGCACGGCCTGAACGCGTTCTACGAGAGCGTCGATCTGCGCAAGCGGTGCTGCGAAATCCGCAAGGTGGAGCCACTCAATCGCGCGCTCGCCGATGTCGAGGCATGGGTGACGGGCCAGCGCCGCGAACAATCGGTAACACGTGCCGAGCTGCACGAGGAAGAAAAGGACGCTGCCCGCCAAATCGCCAAATACAATCCTTTGGTGGACTGGACCGAGGCGGACGTGTGGGCGTACTTGAAGGCGTTCGACGTACCGGTCAATCCGCTGCATGCGCGCGGCTACCCGAGCATCGGCTGCGAGCCTTGTACGCGTGCGATCCGCCCCGGCGAGGACAGCCGGGCAGGCCGCTGGTGGTGGGAGTCGCGTGACACGAAGGAATGCGGCTTGCACATCACGACGATTCCGATCGTCCCGGCCGCCGAAAACGCCGAGAACGCAATCGCCCGCTAGCATCATCCGACGAATACTGCCGCAGCGCCGAGCCCGCCGGGTGACGCCGCTTGCGACGACACGCTGAGAAGGACCTAGAACATGAGCACGACGCTCGAACCCACTACCGCGGCCCAACCGCTCTCCAATACGGCTAATCGCATGGATCACCTCGACTGGCTCGAAGCGGAGTCGATCCATATCCTGCGCGAACTGGTCGCCGAGTGCAGCAAGCCTGCGCTGCTGTTTTCGGGCGGCAAGGATTCGGTCGTCGTGCTGCATCTGGCGTTGAAGGCGTTCGGCCTCGGCGCGAACCGCAAGACTTCGCTGCCGTTCCCGCTCGTGCATATCGACACGGGCCACAACTACGGCGAAGTGATCGATTTCCGCGATCGCCGTGCCACCGAGATCGGCGCGGAGCTGGTGGTCGGCCACGTCGAAGATTCGATCAAGCGCGGCACGGTGCGTCTGCGCCGCGAGACCGATTCGCGCAACGCCGCGCAAGCGGTCACGCTGCTCGAAACGATCGAAGCGCACGGCTACACCGCGCTGATCGGCGGCGCGCGCCGCGACGAAGAAAAGGCCCGCGCCAAGGAGCGCATCTTCTCGTTCCGTGACGAATTCGGCCAATGGGACCCGAAGGCGCAGCGCCCGGAACTGTGGAGCCTCTATAACGCGCGTCTGCACAACGGCGAGCATCTGCGCGTGTTCCCGATCTCGAACTGGACCGAACTCGACGTGTGGCAGTACATCGCGCGCGAAGGGCTCGAATTGCCGTCGATCTATTACGCGCACCACCGCGAGATCGTGCGCCGCAACGGGCTGCTCGTGCCGGTGACGCCGCTCACGCCGATGCGCGACGGCGAGACGAGCGAAACGGCGCTCGTGCGCTTTCGCACCGTCGGCGACATCAGCTGCACATGCCCGGTGGAGAGCGACGCGGACGACGTCGAGAAGATCATCGCCGAGACTGCCGTGACCGAAATCACGGAGCGCGGCGCGACGCGGATGGACGATCAGACCTCCGAAGCCGCGATGGAACAGCGCAAGAAGCAAGGGTATTTCTAAGCACACGAACGAGGGCAGGACAATCATGAGCATTCATCAAGCAGAAGACCTCGGCGTGTTGCGCTTCATCACCGCGGGCAGCGTCGACGACGGCAAGAGCACGCTGATCGGGCGCTTGCTGTACGACAGCAAGGCTGTGCTGTCGGATCAGTTGTCGGCGATCTCGCGCGCGAAGAACAAGCGCACGGCCGGCGACGAAATCGACCTCTCGCTATTGACCGACGGCCTCGAAGCCGAGCGCGAGCAAGGCATCACGATCGACGTCGCGTACCGCTACTTCGCCACCGCCAAGCGCAAGTTCATCATCGCCGATACGCCGGGCCACGAGCAGTACACACGCAACATGGTGACAGGCGCGTCGACGGCGCACGCGGCGATCATCCTGGTCGACGCGACGCGCGTCACGTTCGAGAACGGCGCCGCCGTGCTCCTGCCGCAGACCAAGCGCCACAGCGCGATCGTCAAGCTGCTCGGCCTGCAGCACGTGATCGTCGCGATCAACAAGATGGACCTCGTCGAGTTCAGCGAAACGCGCTTCAACGAGATCCGCGATGCGTACGTCGAATTGGCCCGCCAACTGGGTCTCGCCGGCGTGCGTTTCGTGCCGGTGTCGGCATTGAAGGGCGACAACATCGTGGCGGCGAGCGAGCGCATGCCGTGGTATGCGGGCGAGCCGCTGCTCGACGTGCTCGAGGCGTTGCCGGTCGAACCGGCCGCAAGCCACACGCTGCGCTTCCCGGTGCAATGGGTCGCGCGCCAGGACGGCAGCCAGGCCGACGACTTCCGCGGCTATATGGGCCGCGTCGAAGCGGGTGAAGTGAAGGTCGGCGACACCATTGTCGTGCTGCCGGCCAACCGCGAAGCGACGGTCGAGGAAATCATCGCGCCGGTGCCGGGCGGCACCGCGCAAGTCGACCGCGCGTTCGCGGGCCAGACGGTGACGATTCGCCTGACGCAAGACGTCGACGTCTCGCGCGGCGATACCTTCGTGCTGCGCGAGCACGCGCCGCAACCGGCGAAGAAGCTCGACGCGGACCTCTGCTGGTTCGACGAGGAGCCGCTCTCGACGCAGCGCAAGTACCTGCTCAAGCAAACGACAAACACCGTGTTCGCGCGGATCGGCGCGATCATGGAAGTGCTCGACGTGCATACGCTCTCGCACACGGGCGACGTTCACAACCTCGAGATGAACGACATCGGCCGCGTCGCGCTGACGCTGCAAAAGCCGATCGTCTGCGATGCGTACGACGCGCATCCCGGCACGGGCGCGTTCGTGCTGATCGACGAGGCGACGCACCACACGGTGGCGGCGGGCATGATTCGCGCGTATTCCGCGTGAAGCGTAACGATCGTTCGGTTGGCACACATTGGCAAACGTCGGCACAATTCGGGTTTAGACCGTAGACCAACGGGACGAATGCAAATGGGCAAGGTGTATCTGATCGGAGCCGGGCCGGGCGCGGCGGATCTCATTACCGTGCGCGGCGCGCGCCTTCTGGAGCAGGCGGAGGTGGTGCTGCACGACGCGCTCGTCGAGCCTGAGATGCTCGCCTACGCGCCGCACGCGCGCAAGATCGCGGTCGGCAAGCGCTGCGGCCAGCGTTCGACTGCGCAGCAATTCATCAACAAGCAGATCGTCGATGCCGCGCGCGAGCACGCGGTGGTGGTGCGCCTGAAGGGCGGCGACCCGATGCTGTTCGGCCGCGCGGATGAAGAGATGCGGGCGCTCGAAGAGGCCGGCATCGAATATGAAATCGTGCCGGGCATCACGGCCGCGCTCGCGAGCGCGGCGGCGCTCAAGCGTTCGCTCACGCTGCGCGGCGTGTCGCGCAGCGTCGCGCTCGCCACGCATAGCCGGGCCGCCGACACCGAAGCGATTCGCGAGCAGGTGAACGCCGATTCGCTGGTCTTCTACATGGGCCGCGACAGCGCGCCCGATATCGCGCAGCAACTGATCGACGCGGGCCGCGCGGGCTCGACGCCGGTCGCGATCGTCGAGGCGTGCAGCACGCCGCGCGAACGTACGCTGACGCTCACGCTCGAAGCGCTTGCGATGGGCGAAGCGCAGCTGTGGCTCGATCCGGCCCAGCCTAGCTTGCTGATGATAGGCGATGCATTTGCCGAGCGCGCTAGTGCAAGAAGTGCCGGCAAGAAGGAAGATGAGGCGCGTGCGGGGATGCTGCACGCGGCCTGAGCGGCCGCGCTCGATGTGTCATGTGGCTCGGTGGGATCTCTGCCGCAGCGCAAGGGCCGGCGGACGCGCCTAGCCGGCGTTTCCCGCTTCCTGCAGGCAATACTGGACGATCGCGTCGAGCACGGCGTCGTCCTCACCGGCCGCCACCGCGCAACGAATCTCCACCCCCGGATGTGCCGCCCGGCACACATCGATCACGTTCGGCAGATCGCGCCGCACATGTCCCCCTTGACCGAAGAACACCGGCACAACCGTAATCTCGACGCAGCCGCCTGCAACCTGCTCGGCGATCGCCGTGGGCAAGTCCGGTGTCATCAGTTCGAGAAACGCGAGCGACACCGGCCCCGCCGTGGCCTCGCGCGCCGCGCGCAGCTTGCCGGCGAGCCGCTCGAACGGCTCGGCCCAGCGCGGATCGCGTGCGCCGTGGCCGAACAGGACGATGCCGTGTGTGCCCATCATGTGCTCCTCTCGCCGCAGACTGTGCCTGCAAGGCGCGCTAGTGCCGGTCCACCCATTTCAACCCGACGAGCCCGAGCACGAGATAAATCAGGCCGGGGGTCGCCGCCGTAATCGGCGCGGGCCAGGTATTCAACGTGCCGATGTGCGAGAAGAGCGTGTTGAACAACTGGAAGCTCATGCCGAGCATGATGCCGCCGAACACCTTCACGCCGACCACGCCCGCGCGCGTATGGAGATACGCGAACGGCAGCGAAAGCACCAGCATCACGAGCACCGCGAACGGGTAGAGCAGCTTCTTCCAGAGTGCGATCTCGTAGCGCTGCGTATCTTGATGGTTCTCCGTCAAGTGCTGGATGTAGCGGAACAGGTTGAACATCGACATCCGATCCGGCGACACCAGCAGCACCGACAGAATCTGCGGCGTCAGCTCGGAGCGCAGCGAGTATTCAGGCACGACGATCTGATTCGCGCGATAGACGGGGTTGAGCGCATCGGCGGGCTTGCCGTTCGTCGGCGCGATATCGGTCAACTGCGTATCGGTCACGCCGGTGAGCAGCCAATGCCCCGGCGGCTGGTAGCGGCCCGTCTGTGCGATGCGCACGTTCGACAGCCGGAACTTCGAATCGAACTCGTAGATGCGCACGTTGCTGATCGTCGAATCGGGCATCAGCTTGCCGACGTTGACGAAGCGCGTGACCTGCTCGCCGTCCTCGCGCTTGGTGAGCGTGTCTTTCACCCACACGCCCGATTCGAAGTTGGTCGACACGGCCGAGCCGAGTGCTTCGAGCCGCACGCGCTCCGAAAGCTGATCGGTGTATGGGCCGACCACTTCACCGATGAAGTAGGTGACGGCCACGAGCGGAATGCCGATCTTCAAGAGCGAGCGCAGCGCCTGCCCAGTGGAGAGCCCCGACACGCGGAAGATCGTGTACTCCGAGTTCGCGGCCATCTGCGCGAACACGTAGATCGCACTGATCAGCGCCGCGACCGGAATGATTTCGTAGAAGCGCGACGGCGTCTGCAAGCCGACGCGCAGCACCGCGTAGCCGAACTTGTAATTGCCCTGGCCGACCGTGTTCAACTCGTTGATCAGGTCGAAGAAAAAGAACAGGCCCGAGAACGCGAACAGGATGAAGACAAACGCCAGGTAGACCTGACGCGCGAAGTACTTTTCGTAGATACGCATGCGTCAGGCCCCCTGCGAGCGCGTGAACGTCGCGCGCGAAATCAGCGGCCGGTTGCGCACGCGCAGCCAGAACTGGAACGCGACGAGCACGGCGATGACGATGTGCAGGCCGACCAAGCCGACGCCGAACGACAGCTTGCCTTGCTCGATATACGACTGAACGATGTTGAGCAGGTTCGAATACGTGAAGAAGATCAAGACGGCCATCACCAGATTGATCGTGCGGCCGCGTCGCGGGTTCTGATAGGCGAGCGGAATGCCGAGCAGCATCAGGTTGATCGCCATCAGCGGCAGCCCGGTGCGCCAGGCGAATTCTGCGAGCTTATCGTTCGTCGGGTGGTGGAAGAGCGCGGGCGTCGACATGCCGCGCGTCGTCTGCTGATTCACGACGGGCGTGCTCGTGATCTTCACGCCGTAGCGCTCGAACTCCATGATCCGGAAATCGGGCTTGCCGGGCTCGCCGTCGTAGCGGCGGCCGTTATCGAGCACGACGAAGCGGTCGCCGTTCTTCATCGCTTCAGTGTGGCCGCGGTTCGAGACGACCACGTTGACCTTGCCGTTCTCGGTGCTCGTCACGAAGACGTTCTCGACGCGGCTCTGGTCGGGCGTCATCTTCTCGACGAAGAACACGCGATGGCTGCTGGGCGATTCGCGGAACTGCCCCGCCGCAAGCAGCGAGACTTCGTCGCGCTGCTGAAAGCGCTCGCGGATCAGCTTGCTTTGCGCGTTCGACCACGGCCAGCCGACGTAGGCGAAGAACGCGACCAGCAGGATGATCGGCGCGGAGAACATCGCGATTGGTTTGATGAAGCGCGCGAGGCTCACGCCGGAGGCGAGCCAGACGACCATTTCGGAATCGCGGTACCACCGCGTGAGCACGAAGAGGATCGAGACGAACAGCGTGACGACGAGCATCACCGCGAGATAGCCGATGACTTGCAGGCCGATCAGCACGACGACGTCCTTCGGATCGACCTCTCCGGACGCGGCGAAGCCGACGATGCGGATCATCATC
>DATGHJ010000510.1:0-6541 GCA_035308085.1 Trinickia sp.
CCGTCGGAGAAGACGCCGCTCACGGCCATCGCCTGCTATGCGCTCTTCAACAAGGCCGTGGGCGAGTTCGAGAAGACGCACCCCGGCCTGGTGCCGGAGGGTCTGCTCCAGCTACTGATCGGCGCGCGCGATGTCGGCGCGGCGCTGACGTCATCGCCGAAGGTGCCGCTCGTGAGCGCGACGGGCAGCGTGCGCATGGGCATGGAGGTCGCGCAAGTGCTGTCGAAGCGGCTCGCGCGCAGCATTCTCGAATTGGGCGGCAACAATGGGATGATCGTCGCGCCGAGCGCCGATCTCGATCTCGTCGTGCGCGCGGTCACGTTCGCGGCCGTCGGCACGGCCGGCCAGCGCTGCACGACGCTGCGACGCCTCATCGTGCATCGCAGCGTGGCCGACCAGCTGCTGCCGCGGCTCGAGAAGGCGTTTGGGTCCGTGAAGATAGGCGACCCGCTTGCCGTCGATACGCTTGTCGGACCGCTGATCGACCGCGCCTCGTTCGATGCGATGCAAAGCGCGCTTGCGCAAGCCCGCGCGGAAGGCGGTGAAGTGACGGGCGGCGAACGCGTCGACGCGGGCCATGACGACGCCTACTACGTGCGTCCCGCCATCGTGCGGATGCCGAAGCAGACCGCGGTGGTCGAACGCGAGACGTTCGCGCCGATCCTGTATGTGCTCGTCTACGACGATTTCGCCGAAGCGCTCGCCGTGCACAACGCGGTGCCGCAAGGCTTGTCGTCGGCGATCTTCACCAACGACATGCGCGAAGCCGAGCAATTCATGTCGGCGGCAGGCAGCGATTGCGGGATCGTGAACGTGAACATCGGTACGAGCGGCGCGGAGATCGGCGGCGCGTTCGGCGGCGAGAAGGAAACCGGCGGCGGACGCGAATCCGGCTCCGACGCGTGGAAGAGCTACATGCGCCGTGCGACGAACACGATCAACTACAGCCGCGAGCTGCCGCTCGCGCAGGGCGTCAAGTTCGACGTCTGACGTCCCTGGCTTGACCGGAAGGCTCGGCCGCGGCGTTCAACGGCGAGCCTTCCGCCCCTTCCGCCTTGAGTTCCGTCCTTTACTCCCTCCCATAGACGCTACAATGCGCGCCAAAATACTGGCGCAACAGCGGTTCTCGCGTTAAAGAGTTGGGAAATCGCCAAAAGCGTCGCTCACGAATAAAAAACTGGGGTACTGGAAATGTCGATGACCGCACACCGCAAGCCGTCCATTCGGGCCTGGGCCGGCGCATGTTGCGTGGCGTTCGCTGCGGCGCTGGCCGCCGCGCCCGCGCAAGCCGCGTCGCTCGCGCTCGACGTCACAGGCCAGATCACCCGGTCTACCGACGCCGCGCACACCGTCTACCATTTCAGCGAAGCGCAATTGCTGAGTTTGCCGGCGCATTCGATTTCCACCGCGACTGCCTGGACGAAGAAATCGGTTTTCGTCGGGCCGAGCCTGGCCGATATCCTGAAGATCGTCGGGGCGCGCGGTCAGATGGTCGAGCTGCATTCGTTCGACGACTACACCTACGCGATCCCGGCCACGGACGCGGACCGCTACGGCGTCATCCTCGCCTACAGCATGAACGGCAAGCGCCTGCAGATGAGCGATTTCGGCCCGCTTTTTCTGATCTATCCGCGCGACCAGTATCCGGACGAGCTGTCGACGGCCAGCGCAACGGCTAAATTCGTCTGGCAGATCAAGTCGCTCGTCATCAAATGAAAAAGGCTTCGCTGCGGCGCCTGGCGTTCGTGCTGATCTGGCTGACCGCGCTGGCGCCGCCCATCGGCGCAACCGGTTATCTGCTCTACGACAACCTGCTGGCCCCGCGCGCCGAGAGCCAGGTCACGGCGCCGTATGACGGCTTTTACTGGGATGCCGCGCAGTTCCAGATTGCCTACGCGCGCCTCGAAAACCAAGTGCTGTGCTATCAGACCGGGGTGGACTGGGACCTCGGCACGCTGACGCTGCGCTATGAGATCCTGCAATCGAAGCTGCAGGTCATGCTCGGCTCGACGAACAGGCTCGTGCAGCATCCATCGATCGAGCATTGGCAGCACGATGAACTGATCGTGCTCGAGAAGACGATCGACGCGCTGCGCCCCGATATCGACGCCTTGCCGGGCGACCCGTCGCGTGCCGGGCGGATCGTCGAGACGCTGAACGCACATTGGGACGAAGTCAACGACCTCGCGCAGAGCCGGCGGCTCGTCGATGTCGCCGAACACGATGCGCTTACGAGCGATTTCGTCGTGAAGCGCCGCTACCTGTTTGCGGGCGGTATCGTGCTGCTGTTGTTGTCGGCAGCCGCGACGGCGCTTTTGATCTTCAACGGCATGCGCCGCAGCAAGCTCATCGCGCAGCAGCATGCCGCCCTCGACGCCGAGCAGGAAGCGGCGCGCGTGGCACGCGAAGCCAGTCTCGCGAAGGACGCCTTCCTCGGCATGATCAGCCACGAGTTGCGCACGCCGCTGCACGCGATCGTGTCGTCGGTCGAGTTGCTTGGTTTTCATCTGCAATCCGAGGCGGACCGCAAAGTGATTCGCCGCCTTGAAACAGCAGCGCGGCACCTCGAAGTGCAGATGCGCGACTTGACCGACTACGCGCGTCTTGGCGCCGGCAAGCTCGTGCTCCACGACGAGCGCTTCGATCCGCGCCTCTTGATCGAATCGATCGTCGACGAACACCTGCAGGCCGCGAGCGCGAAGCGTCTCGTGCTGACGAGCAGCGCCGCGTCAAACGCGGGCGTGGTCGAGTCCGATCCGCACCGCATCCGCCAGATCGTCGGCAACCTCGTGACCAACGCGATTCGCTACACCGACACCGGCTCGATTCACGTCGCGCTCGACGTGCAGTGCGGCGCGCTCGCCATTTCCGTGAGCGACACCGGCCCGGGTGTCGAAGAGGCGCAGATTCCGCTGCTGTTCAAGGAATTCACGCAGCTCGACGGCTCCCGCACGCGGCGCTTCGGCGGCGCGGGCATGGGGCTCGCGATTGTCAGCGGGCTGGTGGAATTATTCGGCGGCACGATCAAGGTGACGAGCCGCGTGGGCGAAGGGACTACGTTTGCGGTGACGATTCCGGTGCGCGTGGTCGAGCCGCCTGCCTCGGACGGCATTGCGCAACACGATGCGGCGACCGGCGCGCGGCCGCGCGTGCTCATCGTCGATGACAATCCGCCGGTGCGCGAATCGCTCGGCGAGCTGCTCGCGCACATGGCGTGCGACGCGGCGGCCGCGGGCAGCGCGGACGAGGCGCTGCGCTGGCTGGACCGCGAGCGGTGCGATGTCGTGCTGGTCGATTTGCACATGCCCGACAAGGATGGGTATTCGTTTATCGCGGAGTTCCGCGAACGCGGCGGGCCGAGCGCGGGCGTGCCCGTCATCGCCGTGAGCGCCTATGCGCCGGATTCGGCCGCGAAAGGCGAGGGCGGACCGTTCTTCGACGTGCTGTCAAAGCCGGTGCACTTCGATCAATTGCGCGAGGCGGTGGAACGCGCGCGGGCGGTGCAGCGTGTGGGTTGACGGCCGTCGAGGCCGTGGGCCCCGTGAGCCGCCCTGCGTCACCGTCGGCGCTGCCCGGCTTCAGCGCCAGTTGAAGGGCGGCTTACGCCCGATTCAGCCGCTTGGTCAGATCGGCGACAAGAATGGCAAGGCGCGCGGGCTTCTCGTAGCACGCCACGTCGTAACGGCGAATCACGTCGCTGATCTCCGATTCGCTGGCCTTGCCGGTCAGCAATTCGCCCGTCAACACGAAAATCGGCGCGTCCGGGTTCTCGGACGAGCGCACGCTCTGGATCGCGGCCGCCGCCGTTTGTCCGCCGAACAGCCAATCGATCACGACGGCGTCGAATATCTGCGTTTGCAGCGCGTCGTTGAACGCTTGCAACCCGTAGAGCGCGGTGGCCGAAAAGCCGCTTTGCTCCAGGTAGTCGCGCAGGTTGTCGGCGGAGGTTTGATCGTCGTCGACCACGGCGACCGACGGCTTGTCGGTTTCGCCGCGCCGCGGATAGATCTCGATCTTGTGGACTTCGAACGCGTTCTGATAGAGCGCGCCGTCATGACGGACGACGCGCCATTGGCCTAGCTTCGAATACGCGATGAACTCGGGGCGCGCGCCGGCTTCGATCTGGGCGCCGATCCACGCCGTACAGGCCATCTCGACGGCACCGATGCAAAACACGGCTTCCTGAGCGTTGGCGCCCACCATGCCGGGGTCGAGCGTCTGCGCGCCGAACAGTTGCGCCGCCGGTTCGCCGAACGCCTCGGCCACTTTCTTGATCTGCGAAAGCGTCCACGGACTGTTGCCGCGCAGTTTGCGGTGCCCTTGCGAGAAACTGAGGTCGAGGATGCGGCACAGTTCGGTCGTTTGCTGTCGCTTGCCAATCCCGTGTCGACTCATCAACTCGCGCACGCGCTCGGCGACTGCGAGGGAGTCGGTTGAAGTTGCTTGGTTGGTCATGCTGCTTGAAAGCGTCTCGATTTCAATTGTAGTAAGAGGACACCAAGCTGAATATCAACGCAAACTGGCCATCAATAAACCGCTTGCTTCGCAAGCCGACGGGTCACGCTGGGGAGTGAGGCGAACGGACTAATAGAAAGCATCACCACTACGGGGTAGCGCCGCTTTTCGGCTGATAAAACCGGTTTCGAGGCGGCGTCACGCTTGGGAATCGGAGTATATCTTAGCGAGAAAAGCGCGCCCATCCTGCGTCAAATATGTTTCAACGCGTTACGCGTCGCACAATATGCATGTAAGTGCCGGGTTTCGTAGGGAATGCCTTACATTACCTTCCGCCTCCCTCATTTTGGCGATGAAAGCGAAGTGTAATAAATTTGCAGGCGGGCAAGATTGTACCGAATGGTGGTTAATTGATCCGAGGAATCAACAATCAATGACAGATGATTCAATTCGTCATATTAACGTGCCGTATTACTCGCAATGGGGCAGCCCCGATTGGGTGCGGCCGATTGTCGAGGAATCGGCCGATCCTTGCGACGATCCGCATTGGCGTCAAAGCGGCTTTGCCGATCCGGAGCACTATCGGTTTTGGGCGCAGCGCGTGTGCGGGTTGACTTGTCTCGAGTCGGTGCTGGATTTCTGGCAGATTCGGCGCGCATCGCGCGCGGCGCTGCTCGATCAGGCGCTGGAGCGCGGCGCCTACAAGATGCGCGCGGATGGCGGTGTCGACGGACTGATCTACCGTCCGTTTGCCGATTGGATCGGGGATGCATTCGGCTTGAAGGTGGAGGTGTTGCCGGACATCGGAATCGAAGCGCTGGCCGGGCGCATCGACTCGGACACGCTGGCGATCGCGTCGGTGAGCCCGCGGATACGCTATCCGGACGAGCCAAACGAAACGCGCGGCGGCCATCTGATTCTGCTGCACGGCGCCGACCGCAATGGCGTGTGGTTTCACAATCCTTCGGGCATCGCTCCGTATCAGGCCGATGCCTATCTGCGGTTTGACGCATTCGAACGCTTCTTTGCCGGCCGAGGCATGACGATCTCGCGCTCGCTCGATCGATAACCGCCGACGGATGCCGCGGCGAGACTTCGCGCGGTGTGCGCCGGCGCGTCAGTTCGATGCGTCGCAGCACGCGGCGAATGTCTTTTTCGTCTGGCGGCGAGCGGGACATCGCAGGCTCTCCGATCGGTAACTGCGTACCGGCACTTGCATCGGTGCCGCGTCGTCAAGCGGTCAAGCGCAGTCTGCCGTGGCCCGGTGATTTTTGAAAACGTTGCCGTGCGGCGCAATGTCGTCTAAGTTTTCAGCCACCATCGATGGCACAAGAAACAGGAGGACCTGATGGAGCAGCGGGGAGATAAATCGTCGGATGCGTCATGAAGATGAACCGGACGATCGACACCGTGGATGTGCACACGAACGGCCGGCCGTTCCGGCTCGTGACGCGCGGGCTGCCGAAATTCTCCGGCACGACGCTCGCCGAGCGGCGCGCGTGGCTCGAGCGCAATGCGGACCATTGGCGGCGCGCGCTCTTTCTCGCGCCACGCGGCTACGCCGGCCTTGCCGGCGGTTTCCTGACCGAGCCCGTGAGCGAGGGCGCGAATCTCGGGATGATCTTCGTCGATGCGGACGGCTACTTCGAGCGCAATGACGACGGCGCGATTGCACTCGCAACGGTCGCCGTGGCGCTCGGCTGGATCGAACGCAGCGCGCCGGAAACGCGCGTGGGCATCGATTTGCCGGGCCGCGTCGTCGAAGCGTTCGTGAAGTGGGATGGCGATCATGCCGGCACGGTGCGCCTCGCGGGCGCGCAGACGCGAGCTGTGGCGCACCGCGCGTACCTCCATGCGGCCCACGCGGCGGTGGGCGCAACGCGTCACGCCAAAGATGCCAAAGAGCCGCGGCACGCCGCCGCTCCGGCTTGGACGGCATTGCCGCAAACCGCGGGCCGCGCGCGCATCTGCGGCTTTTCCAATTGGATCATCGACGAGAGCGATCCGTTCGCGTACGGTTGCGTTCTATGACCGGCTGATCCGCCACATGCGGCATCCGCCCGCGGACTTCCATGGGGCGAGTCCA
>DATGHJ010000511.1:0-14039 GCA_035308085.1 Trinickia sp.
GTCGGTATCTGATCGACTGGCGCAATGAAAAGTCGAGGTTCCACTTGAGCCTGCACGTCTCCTATCCGAACGCCGACGACAGCCAACGCGCGGCCGCGGCCGGGCTCGCGCCAGGCGGCGACGTCATGATTCATGGCCTGCCGAACGGCCTCGGCTTTCTCGGCGAACTGCAGCGGCGCTGGGACTGGACCAACGGCTGCATCGCCGTCACCAACGGCGAAATGCGCGAAATCTGGTCGCTCGTGCCCGACGGCACGCCGATCCAGATCGACGCCTGAGTGCGAATCGCCAGCCTGAGAAGCATCAGACCGCACTCGCGCGCCGCGTCACCGACTCCAGGTAGTCGCCGATCACCCCCGGCAGCGCCGGATCGCCGCAGTTGGCGACGTTGAAACGCATCCAGGTCGTCGGCGACTGCTGTGGCGAAAACAAACTGCCCGGCGTCAGCAGAAAACCCTTCTCGTGCGCCGCCGCGGCCAGCGCGTCGGAATCGACCCCAAGGTCGGTCCACAGGAACATCCCCGCCGCGGGCATCGTGAAGAGGCGCAGCCCCAACTTTTCGAGCATGCGCGCGGTCTTGTCGCGCACGCCGTCGAGCCGCACGCGCAGGCGCTCGACATGGCGCCGGTAGTGCCCTTCGGTCAGCACCTTGTACAGCACGCGCTCGTTCAACTCCGGCGTCGTCATGCCGACCAGCATCTTCTGATCGGTGATCGCCTTCGCCACATCGAGCCCGCATGCGACAAACCCCACGCGCAAGTTCGCCGACAGTGTCTTCGAGAAGCTGCCCAGATAAATCACGCGCTTTAACTGGTCGAGGCTTGCAAGCCGCGTCGCCGGATAGCCCGGCGGGCAAAGATCGCCGTAGATGTCGTCTTCGACGACGATGAAATCGTAGGCTTCGGCCAAACGCAGAATGCGGAACGCCTGCGCCGCGGTCAGCGACGTGCCGGTCGGATTCTGCAGCAGCGAGTTGATGACGAGCATCTTCGGGCGCCACGTCTCGACCAGGTTCTCGAGCGCATCGAGATCCGGCCCTTCCGGCGTGTACGGCATGCCGACCAACTGCGCCCCTTGCGACGCGAAACGACCGAACATCTGGAACCAGGCCGGATCGCCGACGATCACCGCGTCGCCCGGCTGCACGTAGATGCGCGCGATCAGGTCGATGGCCTGGGTGATGCCCGAGACGAGCACGATCTGATCGGGCGCGACGCCGATTTCGAACTCCTCCAGGCGCGTCTGCAGTTGCTGGCGCAGCGGCAGGAAACCTTGCGCGGTGCCGAAGCCGAGCATCTGCGCGCCGCTTTGCCGCCCAAGCGCGCGCAGCGCGCCGGTGATCAGCTCGCCGTCGAGCCAGCGGCTCGGCAGGTAGCCGAGGCCGGGCCCTTTCTCCGGGCTCGACGTGTGCAACATGTTGCGCAATAGCCAGACGACGTCGATCGTGTTGTGCGCCGGCTGCCGCTCGGCTGGCGCGCGCCGTTCGGCGGGCACGCCGCTGCCGGCACGCTCGCGCACGAAAAAGCCCGAGCCGCGCCGCGAGTCGAGAAAACCTTGCGCGACGAGCCGCTCGTACGCCTCGACGACGGTGAAGCGCGATACGCCCTTGTCGAGTGCAAGCTTGCGGATCGACGGCATGCGCATGCCGGGGCGAAACACGCGTTCCTCGATGCGGCGCCGCGCCCATTGCACGAGCTGGTCGACGAGCGTGAGCGGCGAGGCGTCGTGCGGGGCGGGAATCAGATTCAGCGGGACGGTCATGACGGCTCCAACTGTACCGAAAAGTATCGCCCCGATTGTACCGTTACTGTGCTGGTACGAGCGATTACAGTTTTCAGGCGATGTCGTCTGGCCGGCTCAAAGGCAGGCGCGGTGCGCCGTGGAACGCGCATCGTCCGGCGGCGCTCGGAGGGGAAGCGGCGCGAGCGGTATGCTATCGGCCCGGTACGCGCCCGAAGGGACGAGAAAACGTACCGGCATTCCGTCCGATTCCTGTCCTAACCGCACGCCAGTACGCCATGAACGCCCGAACGCTGTCGCTCGATCACCTCGTAGTCGCCGCCCGCACGCTTGATGAGGGCGCGCAATTCGTCGCCGATACCCTCGGCGCCGAACCGGTCGCAGGCGGCGCGCACCCGCTGATGCGCACGCATAACCGGCTCCTCAACCTGTGGGGCGGCGCCTATCTCGAAGTGATCGCGATCGATCCGGCCGCCGAAGCCGCGGCAGCGGCGGCCGCTGCGGCAACGACAGGCGGCGGTGCCGCCGGGCGTCGCGCGCGGCTCTTCGCGCTCGACGATCCTGCGACGCACGCGCGGCTCGAGCGCGGCCCGTATCTCGCGCATTGGGTGGTGCGCGTCGAGCGGCCGAAGAACCTCGCGCGCTGGCAAGCGCAGTACCCCGAGCGGATTCCGCCCGTCGTGCCGATGACGCGCGGCGACTTCGCCTGGAGCCTGTCGGTGCCCGAAGACGGCGCGCTCCCGAGCTGGCAAGGCGCGGGCGACGGCGTGGTGCCGACGCTGATTCAGTGGGATACGCCGCTTCATCCGTCGGCGCGGCTGCCGGAAACCGGCCTGAGGCTCAAGTCGCTCACGGGCTACCACCCGCGCGCGAACGATGTGCAAGCCCAGCTCGACTGGCTCGGCGTCTCGGACTTGATCCGCCTGGAAACCACCGAAGGCGAGCCCGCGCTCGCCGCTGAAATCGAAATCGGCTTGGACGGCGAGACCCGCACGCTCAAATAGGCGGTATCAGCGCAATACCGCCTTTAAGCGCCGGGTTCGCAGTTATAACAAGCCATCGCAACCGCGCGGCCGGACCACATGTCAGCCGCGCCCAACAGGAGAGACAAACCGCAATGAACCCGCGCGAATCCCAAGGCATGCTGCTCGGCCTGATCGGCGTGATGATCTTCAGCCTGACGCTGCCGATGACCCGCATCGTCGTGCACGAATGGAGCCCGCTTCTGAATGGCCTCGGCCGCGCGCTCGCCGCCTCGGTGCCCGCCGCCCTGCTTCTCGCGTACCGGCGCGAAGCCTGGCCGACTCGGGCTCAGCTCAAGAGCCTCGCCGTGGTCGCGCTCGGCGTCATCATCGCGTTTCCGGTGTTCTCGGCATGGGCCATGAAAAGCGTGCCCGCCTCGCACGGCGCGGTCGTCAACGGCTTACAACCGCTTTTCGTGGCGCTTTACGCGGCCTGGCTGTCGCATGAGCGGCCGTCGAAGGGGTTCTGGGCGGCCGCCATTGTCGGCAGCGCGCTCGTCGTCGGGTATGCGCTGCAGCAGGGCGGCGGCTCGCCACAGGCGGGCGATGCACTGATGCTCGTCGCGGTCGGCATCGGCGCACTCGGCTACGCCGAAGGCGCGCGGCTCGCCAAGCAAATCGGCGGCTGGCAGGTGATCTGCTGGGCGCTCGTGGTCTCGGCCCCGTTCCTCGTGCTGCCGGTCGGCTGGCTCGCCTGGGAGCAGCACATGCAGCATCCCGGCCCGGCATCGTTATCGACCTGGCTCGCGTTCGGCTACGTGACGATCTTTTCGCAATTCATCGGCTTTTTCGCCTGGTACGCGGGGCTCGCGATGGGCGGCACGGCGCGCGTCGGCCAAGTTCAGCTGCTGCAGATCTTCTTCACGATGGCGTTCTCGGCGCTGTTCTTCGGCGAGACCATCGCTCCCTCCACGTGGCTGTTCGCCGCCGCCGTGATCGCCACCGTCGTGATCGGCCGCAAGGCCGCCGTGCGCACCGCGCCGCGGCCGGCCCGCGCAACCTAAGCGACGCCCGCATGCACGATTACCCGATAGACAACCCATTTCTCAGGCGATAATTCCGCTTCTCAGCCCGCCCCAACCTAGAAACTCTGGAGACTTCATGGACCAAAGCGACCTGCCACAGAACCATTGGCAACTTTCCGAACGCGCACGCAAGCTCACGAGCTCGGCGATCCGCGAGATTCTGAAGGTCACCGAGCGGCCTGAAGTCATTTCCTTCGCGGGCGGCTTGCCGTCGCCCGTCACCTTTCCCGCCGAGCGCATGCGCGAAGCGTCGGACCGCATCCTGCGCGATTCGCCCGCCGCCGCGCTGCAGTACAGCGCGACCGAAGGCTATCTGCCGCTGCGCGAATGGGTCGCCCAGCGCTACTCGGTCAACGGCGCGACGATTCGACCCTCGCAAGTGCTGATCACGACGGGCTCGCAGCAGGCGCTCGATCTGCTCGGCAAGGTGCTGATCGACCCGGCGAGCCCGGTGCTCGTCGAAACGCCGACCTACCTCGGCGCGCTGCAATCGTTTTCGATGTACGAGCCGCGCTACGTGCAAGTGCCGACCGACGAGCGGGGCCTGATCCCCGCGGGTCTGACGCCCGCGCTGACCGCCGGCGCGCGCCTGCTGTACGCGCAGCCGAACTTCCAGAATCCGACGGGCCGCCGTCTGCCCCTCGAGCGCCGCCGCGCGCTCGCCGAGTTCGCCAGGACGAGTGCGTTTCCAGTCATCGAAGACGACCCCTACGGCGCACTCGACTATGCGGGCGACCCGCTGCCGACGCTGCTGTCGATGGCGCCGGACCACATCGTCCACCTCGGCTCGTTCTCGAAGGTGCTCGCGCCGGGTCTGCGCGTGGGCTACATCATCGCGCCCGAGGAACTACACTTCAAACTCGTGCAGGCCAAGCAGGCCACCGACCTCCACACCCCGAGCTTCACGCAGCGCGTCGTGCACGAAGTCGTCAAGGACGGTTTTCTCGACACCCATGTGCCGACCATCCGCGCGCTCTACCGCGACCAGTGCCAGTCGATGCTCGCGGCGCTCGAGCGCTACATGCCCGAAGGCGTGAACTGGAACCGGCCCGAAGGCGGGATGTTCGTCTGGGTCGATCTGCCGGCCGGCATCGACAGCATGAAGCTGCTCGAAGCCGCGGTCGCGCAGAACGTCGCGTTCGTGCCGGGCGGACCGTTCTTCGCGAACGAGGCGCAGAGCAATACGCTGCGCCTGTCGTTCGTGACCGTGCCGCCCGCCAAGATCGACGAAGGCGTGGCTCGCCTTGCCGCACTGATTCGCGAGCGTGTATAAGCGGCGGCGGTGAACGGAGGCGCAAGCACTGCCGTCTCCGGTTCATCGCGCGGCACCGACGTATCGGATCCTCATTCCACCCTCACCGACCAAAGGACAAGTCATGGCTCAAGCCAACGTGTATGACAAGCTGAAGGAACTCGGCATCGAACTGCCCGTAGCGGGCGCACCGGCCGCCGCCTACGTGATGAGCGCGCAAAGCGGCAACACGGTTTATCTGTCGGGCCACATCGCCAAGAAGGACGGCAAGGTGTGGGTCGGCAAGCTCGGCGCGACGATGCAGACCGAAGAAGGCAAACAGGCCGCGCGCTCGATCGCGATCGACCTGCTTGCCACGCTGCACGCGCACGTCGGCGACTTGAACCGCGTCAAGCGCATCGTGAAAGTGATGAGCCTCGTGAACTCGACGCTCGAATTCACCGAACAGCACGTCGTGACCAACGGCGCGTCCGAGCTGATCGCCGAAGTGTTCGGCGACGCGGGCAAGCACGCGCGCTCGGCGTTCGGCGTGGCGCAGATTCCGCTTGGCGCGTGCGTCGAGATCGAGCTGATCGCCGAAGTCGCTTAATTCACCCGCCAGCCAGACATTCGCGATGAGCGCACGCCAAGTCCGTTTCCAGCAAGTCGACGTGTTCACCTCGGTGCCGTTCAAGGGCAATCCGCTCGCTGTTGTCTTCGCTGCCGATGATCTCGGCGCCGAAGAGATGCAAACGATCGCCCGCTGGACGAACCTGTCGGAAACTTCGTTCTTGTGCAGGCCGACCGATCCGGCCGCGGACTATCGCGTGCGCATTTTCACTCCGAGCCTGGAATTGCCGTTCGCGGGGCATCCGACGCTCGGCACCGCGCACGCGCTGATCGCGAGCGGCTATCGCCCGCGGCGGGCCGGGCGGCTCGTGCAGCAATGCGGCGTCGGGCTGGTCGAACTGAAAGCACTGGAAGCACAAGCCGAAAGCGGCAACCGCGGCTGGGCGTTCGCGGCGCCGCCCGCCCGCGTCGTGCCGCTGGCCGAATCCGCGCACGCAGCCCTGGCCGCGGCGCTCAAGACCGATGCAATCGATTTCAGCTCCACGCCATGCGCGGTGGACAACGGGGTGCCGTGGCTCGTCGCGCGCATGCGCTCGGCCGAGGCGTGTCTCGCGCTCGATCCGGACCTGTCCGCGCTGACAGCCGTCGTCCATGCAGCCGGCATGCACGGGCTCGCCGTCTACGGCCCTTATGCGCCGGGCGGTCCGGCGGCTTTCGAAGTACGCTGCCTGATGCTCGGCGGCAGCATGGCGGTCGACGAAGACCCGGTCACCGGGAGCGCGAACGCGGCGATCGCCGGATTGATGAAGAGCCAGAACCTGCGCCCGGGCTCCCGCTACATCGCTCGTCAGGGCACCGTGCTGCAGCGCGACGGGCGCGTGCACGTCGACTATGACGACGCCGCCGGCCGCATCTGGATCGGCGGCCATTCCGTCACGATTGTCGACGGCACGTTTTTGCTCGGCTGACGGCGCACGCCGCTCCGGCATCAGGAAAAACCGCGCGATCGCCAGGGACAAAACAAAGAAATAGGCAGCGCGCACCCTAATGGGTCATCACGTGTAATTACGGATTGCATTCCGCGCGGGGCTAAAGCACCTTAGATCAATAATTCAAATGACACCGCGAGAATCCATTGCCATCCTCTTCATTCAACCCATGCAAGGACTTGCGCCCGGCAGCCAAGCCAGCACAACGGCCCAACCGGATTTCATGCCAACAAAAACAAACGTTTACCCGATAAACGGACGCTATCTTAATTTTTAGTCATTCAGTAAGATCGGAATAATCACGTTTCTCGGACGAATAGCGCCCGCGAAACGTATTACTTTTTGACTCTGCGCGGCAGTCTTGGCAACGATGCTAATCATGCAGTCCAACACGAACCTGGCGCAGTCGACGAATACCGGCCAGACGTCCCTGCGTCAATGGACTCGGTCGGCTCGATGAATTTCGCCCGGCACCATTCCGCGCGCGACACACATTCGAAGCGCGACGCCAGCGGCTCGCATCCTCGCGCGCTGCTCGCCATTCCGTTCCTCGGCATCCTGGTGCTGATTCTGCTGTGGACCGTGATCTTCGCGCGGCTGTCGGTCGAGAAAGAGTCGACTTACCGCGAAGCGATGGCATCCGCCGCGATCCTGTCGGCGGCGCTCGAGCAACACACGATCAAGGCCATTCATCAGGTCGACCAGATCACCCGCTTCGTCAAATACGAGTTCGAGAAGAACCCGAATCACTTCGACCTCACGACCACGGTCCAGAAAGGCGTCGTGCAGAGCGACACGCTCGTGCAGGTCTCGCTGATCGACGAGCACGGCACGCTCGTCGCCAATACCGCCGAAGAGAATCCCAAGCGCATCGACCTGTCGGACCGCGAGCACTTCAAGGTCCACGAGCACGAGAACGACGACAGTCTCTACATCAGCAAGCCGGTGCTCGGCCGCGTGTCGCGCCAATGGACGCTGCAGATGACGCGGCGACTCAATCACCCCGACGGCTCGTTCGCGGGCGTCGTGGTCGTATCGGAAGACCCGAACTACTTCACGAGCGACTTCTACAACAATGCGGCGATCGGCAAGTACGGCGTAATCGCGGTGATCTCGGACAACGGCGCGGTGCTCGCGCGCCACACGGGCAGCGCGAAGGACGTGCCGGGCACGTTCTCTGCGACCGGCGCCTATCCGGTGTCCGAGCACGTGTCGGGCACCTACGTCGATCCGATCGACGGCATCACGCGCATCGTGTCCTACCGGCATATCGACGGCTATCCGATGGGTGTGCTGGTCGGCCTGTCGCAAGCCGAGGAGTTCGCCGACTACAACCACACGCGCAACGTCTATCTGCTGATGGCGGGCTTCATCTCGCTCGCGATGCTCGGTTTCTTCGCGGTCGCGACCGGATTGATCGGCAAGCTGCTCGGACGCGAGCGCGAGATGACGCATCTCGTCGAGTACGACCTGCTGACCGGCCTGCGCAACCGCTACGCCACGCTGCAGTCGCTGCGCCATGACGTGGGCCAAGCCGCAAACGTCGGCCGTCTCGCGCTGCTCTTCATCGATCTCGACAACTTCAAGACGGTCAACGACACGCTCGGCCACAATGCCGGCGACATCGTGCTGCAGATGACCGCGGCGCGCTTGTCCGACGCGGTCGCCGACGCTGGCACGCTCTCGCGCATCGGCGGCGACGAGTTCGTCGTCGTGTTGAAGGGCTCCGATGTCGAGCGGCACGCGGTGGAGCTCGCCGAGAAGGTGAGCGGCTCGTTCGAGCGTCCGTTCGACGTGCGCGGCACGTCGTTCGTACTGCACGCCAGCATCGGCATCGCGCTCTACTCGGTCGCAAACGAAAGCGAAATCGATCTGCTGAAAAAAGCGGACCTCGCAATGTACAGCGCGAAGGACGCCGGCAAGAACTGCTACCAGTTCTACTCGCCGCATCTGTCGCATCGCGCCGACCATCTCATGAAGTGGGAGCAGCAGCTGCGCGTCGCGCTGGCCGAAAACCAGCTCTTCCTTGTCTATCAGCCGATGGTCGATCTCTCGCGCCGCTGCATCACCGGCTTCGAGGCGCTCGCGCGCTGGAACCATCCGCAGCACGGCGTCATCGCGGCGAACGAGTTCATCCCGATCGCCGAATCGACCGGCCTGATCGTGCCGATCGGCGACTACGTGGTGCGCACCGCGTGCCAGCAGCTCGCCCGCTGGCAAAGCGACGGATACGACTCGTTGTCGCTGGCGGTGAACATCTCGGCGGTGCAGTTCTGGCGCGGCGACCTCTACGAGACGGTATCGCGCGCCATCGAGGAAACCGGCATCCCCGCGCACCGGCTCGAACTCGAGATCACCGAGACGGCGATGATGGAATATCCCGAGCTCGTGTCAGAGAAGATCATCGCTTTGAAGCGCCTCGGCGTGCGCGTCGCGCTTGACGATTTCGGCACGGGCTATTCGTCGCTTTCGTATCTGAACCGCTTCTCGGTCGATACGCTCAAGGTCGACCGCTCGTTCGTGCAGGCGATTCCGGGCGATCGCAGCGTGTGCGTGATGGTGTCGGCGATCGTGAACCTCGCCCGCTCGCTCGGGCTCAAGGTAGTGGTCGAGGGTACCGAGACAGAAGAGCAGATCGCATGGCTCTCGGCGCTCGGACGCATCGAGGCGCAAGGCTTCCTGTTCTCGCGGCCGGTGCCCGCCGACGGCATCCCGGCGCTGCTCGAGCGCTTCGGCGTGTGCAGTGCGCGCGAAGTCCACGGCGCACAGGTTCACGGCCAGAGCCGGGGCCAGACTAGTACCAGCGGATTGTCCGCGTAGGGCCCGGGATGACGGATTGGCGCGCGCTGTCCCGCCATGCCGGCTCGGCCCTTGCGTCGAGCGTCTTCACCCGTTCGAAGGCCGATCGCGGCGCCGCGCCGCCGGCGGGCCCCGAACACTCCACCTCGCACGACACGCCGGAACCGCGCAAGCCCGAGTCGCTCTGGACGCTCTTCTGGGTCGTGTTCGGCTTGTCATCGCTGTCGTGGGGCGGCCTCGCGCTGATGGCGCAGCTCGAGCACCACTACGTCGAACGCGAGCGGCGCTTCACGCGGCTCGCGTTCTCCGATTGGATGGCGCTCGCGTGGATGGTGCCGGGGCCGGTCGGCTGCAACGTCGCCGTGCAGGTCGGCCATGCGCTGCGCGGACGCGCGGGCGCCTGGGTGTCGGGCGCCGCGAGCGTGCTGCCCTTCTTCGCGATGATGACGGCGTTCGCGAGCTTCTATCAGACCCAACTCGTGCGCGCGATGGCCTCGCAGATGCTGCTCAACCATTTCAGCGTGGTGCTGGCGTCGGTGATCGGCGTGACCTGGCTCAAGCAGACGCGCACGATCGTGCGCGGGCGGCTCGGCTGGACCGCGGCGGCGCTCGCCTGCATTGCGCTCATCTTCGCGCACAGCGCAGCCATATATGTCATCTTGCTCAGCAGCGGGTTCGCGGCCGGCTGGATCGCGAGCCCGTCGCGCGAAGGGCGGCTCGAGATCAAGCTGCGCCGGGGCGATTGGCAGTTGCTCGGCGCGCTCCTCGTGCTCATCCTGCTGTTCGCCATGCCCCTGCCGCATCGCTTCGAGAGCGCCTTCCTCTGGCCGCGCCTCGCGGGCGCCGGCATGACGCTGTTCGGCGGCGGCTTCTCGGCGCTGCCCGTGCTGAGAACCTTGTTCGTGACGCCGGCAGTCGGCGTCACGGACAGCGATTTCACGCTGGCCTTCGCGCTCTCGCCGGTCTCGCCCGGACCGCTTCTGAACGTCGTGCCGTTTCTCGGCTATCTGACCGACGGCTGGCTCGGAGCAGTCGCAGCGACGCTCGCGCTGTTCGTGCCGTCCGGTTGCTTGATCGTGCTCGCGCAGCGGCACTTGAAGCAGCTCGAAACGTACCCGCGCTTCGAGCACGGCATGCGGGCGCTGCGCGCGGCGACGACCGCGTTTCTGGTGGCGGCCGTCGTGCGCATCGCCGTGCACGTGCCGCTCGAGCCGGCTTATCTGGCGACGGCCGCGTTCGCCTGCCTATGCTTCGGCAAGCTCAAAGTGCCCGTGTATGCGGTGTATGCGACGGTGGCCGTTGCCTGCGGGATCTGGATCGTGTGCGGGCACGCGTAGCGCCTCGGCCGATGCAAACCCAGCAACCGACACCCGCATCAAACCAAGCCGGACAACCCCATTGCCGCCCCCGCCGCAATCAGCCAGAGCGGATTGAATCGGGTCTTGAGGCCGACCGCGATCGTGACGAGCGTCAGCACAATCGCGCCAACCGAATGATCGGCGCCCTGCGCGACGATCGCGCCTGTGGAGAGCAAAAGCCCGATCGTGAGCGGCGCCAGCGCGCGGCGGATGATCGTCATCCAGCGCGTGTCGCGATGCGCGGCGGTGTAGCGCTCGAACAGCAACGCAACGACTGACGACGGCCCGCACATCGCAAGCGTCGACACGAGCGCGCCGGCCAAGCCCGCGACCTGCCAGCCGAACAGCGCGACAAACAGCACGTTCGGCCCCGGCGACGCCTGCGAGATCGCGAACAGCGCGGCGAAGGTCGAATCGCTGATCCAGTGGCTGTCCTGCACGAGAAAGCGGTGCATCTCGGGGATCACGGCGGTCGCGCCGCCGAACGCGATCGCCGAAACGAGCGCGAAGCGCCAGGCTAGCTCGAAAAGGATCATCGCTGCGCCCTCCACTCGGTGAAGAGCGCCGTCGGGATCAGGGCGAGCAGCGTCCAGCCGAGCGGGAAATGAAAGACCCCGACCGCAAGCAGCGCGAGCACGCCGAACACGAAGCCACGCACCGTGCGCGGCTGGCTTTGCGCGAGCTTGATGCCCGTCATCAGCACGAGTCCGGCCGCGACCGCGCTCATGCCACGCAGCGCGCCCTGCACCGAAGCAAGACCGCCGAAGCGGTGATACAGCATGCCCAACACGAGCACGATGACGAACGGCACCCCCATGAGGCCCATCGCCGCCGCCACCGAACCGCGCCAGCCGCAATAGCGGTAGCCGACGATCACGGCAATGTTGCAGATGTTCGGCCCCGGCAGGATCTGACCGATGGCGAGCAGTTCCGCGAACTCGCGGTCGTCGATCCACTTGCGGCGATCGACGAGAATCCGCCGCGCCCATGGCATCACGCCGCCGAAGCCGTACAGGCCCATTTCGGCGAAGGTCATGAATAGTTCGGAGGGCGTAAGACGTAGCGCGCGGGGCGGCGCGCCGGGCGATGAGGAAGAGTCGGGCTTGGAGGGATCGGAGGAGGCCATGGTGCGCTGAGCGAATGTACCTCGCGAGTATCGCACCTGCGGCTTGCAAATCACTTAAATCGCGCTTTACGGCACCTTGTCGACGCCGTCACCGCAAAAGTGCTCGATTCGGCATCCAGCGACAAGACGCTTGATTGAATCATTTTATAAACTTAGTTACGCTTATCAATTGGCATTCGATGACACGTTTCACTCAATATGCATTGGCTTTCGTTTCCATCGGCTCCAGAACCGCGCGTTCAGCCGACAATCCCCGCAACTCAACATCGAACACGCACTGATGCTCCGTTATCCTAAAATTGCCAGATACCTCATTTCGCTCACCGCATTCGCGCTCGCCCCCCTCGCGCTCTCGGCTTGCGCCGGAACGCCCGCCCTGCCTGATGATCCATTCGAGGGCGAGACTTCCGCGCTGACGATGGTGCCCGTCAATCATACGGATCGCTATGGGATCAATGTGTTCGTCGACAAATATTGGGCCGGCGATGTCTATCCGCACGCCGGCGGCGCCGGGGGCGCATGCTGCTACCCCGGCCTGAAGGACTGGAGCCAACCCGTCACGGTGCGTTGGACTTGGGGCGACGAAAGCGCCAAAGGCGACAAGCCCGCCAAAGCAGCGGAAAAGCGCTCCGTCATCGTGCACTTCCCGGCAGGCGGCCCCAAGCGCGGCAACAACGACCCATCCAAATATGACGGCGAGTCTTACCTTTGCGTCATCCTGCGCGATATCGATACGGCCGAGCTCGCCTTCTCTGTCAGCCGGACAGGCTGCACAAACAAATAACTAACCCACGGGGGACCCAACATGAATGTTCGCCAAGCCGGAGCACCTAGCCGAGATTTCGATCTGGACCGCGCCGCATCCGAAGGCTTTAGCAAATCTCAGTCGCGCACTTCACGTCGTGGCCGTGTGCGCTCTACGATCCGCGTGGCGTGTATTGCGATCAAATCAACCTGCTCCCCGAAATTCAATACCTGACACGCACAAATGCCCCGCTTTCATAAAGTCGCCCGATACCTCATTTCGCTTACCGCATTCGCGCTCGCCCCCCTCGCGCTCTCGGCTTGCGCCGGAACGCCCGCCCTGCCTGATGATCCGTTCGATGGCGAGACGTCCGCGCTGACGATGGTGCCCGTCAATCATACGGATCGCTATACGCTCAATCTATTCGTTGACAAGTATTGGGCCGGAGGAGTCTATGCACACGCTGGCGGCGCTGCGGGCGCATGCTGCTACCCCGGCCTGAAGGATTGGAGCAAGCCCGTCACGGTGCGTTGGACTTGGGGCGACGAAAGCGCCAAAGGCGACAAGCCAGCCAAAGCAGCGGAAAAGCGCTCCGTCATCGTGCACTTCCCGGCAGGCGGCCCCAAGCGCAGTAACAACGACCCATCCAAATATGACGGCGAGTCTTACCTTTGCGTCATCCTGCGCGATATCGATACGGCCGAGCTCGCCTTCTCTGTCAGCCGGACGGGCTGCACAACCAAATAACTAACCCACGAGGGACCCAACATGAATGTTCGCCAAGCCGGAGCACCTAGCCGGGATTTCGATCTGGAGCGCGCCGCATCGGAAGGCTTTAGCAAATTCGCCAAAGAAGCCTTTCCGCCCGACATGACGAGGTTGGAACGCCTGAAGTGCCGCCTGTATCCGCGAATCACATTCTTCTTCGACGGCACCGGCAACAACCTCTACCAGGAATTGGAAAAGCCTGAGCACGAACAAGCACTCACGAACGTTGCGAAGCTTTACTTGGCGGCCGTCAACGATAAGCAAAGGCTAGGGGCCACCTCCACTGATATCCCCGGTGTCGGCACACCGTTTCGCATCCCCCGGGTCATGGACGGCTACGCCCCGTTCCTGCGCGACGATCCCGGCGGCGCAGCCGGTCTCGGGCTGGGCCGGGGCGGCAAAATGCGCATCGACTACGCGTTCAGCGAACTTCATATGATCCTCCAGCAGGACTGGGGCCGAGACACGATTCGACACATGCCCTACGTCAGCGTGGCCGTATTCGGCTTCTCGCGCGGCGCCACCGAAGCTCGCGCGTTCGTGCGGCATTTGGTCAAGCGATGCGGGCGCGATGACAAGGGCCTCTTTTTGTTCGGCAGTAACCTGGGAGCCGCCGTCACGCTTCGCATCACGTTCATGGGCCTCTTCGACACCGTGGCGTCGGTA
>DATGHJ010000512.1:0-5906 GCA_035308085.1 Trinickia sp.
CTGCGATTCGATAGAACGGTAAACCCGGTTCGCGGCGGCAGGCAGGGTCTTGGGCGAATGGCCGACGCGGCGGTCCGCCCGCTAGTCGACGGGCAAAAGACGCCGCGCGGCACGCTACAATGCGGGGATGACACGCAAAACCCGCACTCAACCCATCCACTCCGGCGACGCCGAGGTCGCCGATGACAACGGCTACGACCGCCCCAGCAAATCCCAGCTCAAGCGCGAAATGCACGCATTGCAGGAGCTGGGCTTGGCGCTCGTCGAGCTGCCCAAAGACGCGCTCAAGCGCATGCCGATGCCGGAAAGCCTCTCCGACGCCGTGCAGGAAGCGCGCCGCATTACCGATCATGAAGGCAGGCGCCGGCAGATCCAGTACGTCGGCCGCGTGATGCGCTCGCTGATCGAAGACGAGATCGCGGCCTTGCGCCAAGCGCTCGACACCTACAACGGCGTCAACAAGGCCGAAACGGCGAAGCTGCACTGGATCGAGCGCACGCGCGACGCGCTCATCGAGAGCGATGACGCGTTGACCGCTTTCCTGAATCAGCACCCGGCCGCGGATGCCCAGGAAGGCCGCACGCTGATCCGCAACGCGCGCAAGGAGGCGCAGCAAGGCAAGCCGCCGCGCTATTTCCGCGAACTGTTCCAGTGGATCAAGACGGTCAGCGCCACGGCTGGCGATGCCGCTGACGACAACATCGACGACACCCCAGCCGAGGACGACGATGACGACACCCACGCGTAATCCGGTACGTCGGCACCCCGACGAAATCCTGATCGGCCTCGTGTCGATCAGCGACCGGGCGTCGAGCGGCGTCTATGAGGACAAGGGCATTCCGTCTCTGGAAACATGGCTCGCCACCGCGCTCAAGTCGCCGTGGCGCGCGCAAACCCGCCTGATCCAAGACGACGCCGCCGCGATCACCGCCACCCTGATCGAACTCGTCGACGACGAGGGATGCGACCTCGTGCTCACGACCGGCGGCACCGGCCCCGCGCGGCGCGACGTCACGCCCGAGGCAACGCTGGCGGCGGGAACAAAGGAAATGCCCGGTTTCGGCGAACAAATGCGGCAGATCAGCCTGAATTTCGTGCCCACCGCGATCCTCTCGCGGCAGGTCGCAGTGATTCGCGAAACGCCCGATCACGCGGCGCTGATCGTGAACTTGCCCGGTCAGCCGAAATCGATTCAGGAAACGCTGGAAGGCTTGCGCGACGCGTCGGGCGCGGTGAAAGTGCCGGGCATCTTCGCTGCGGTGCCCTATTGCATCGATTTGATCGGCGGCCCGTACGTCGAGACGAATGACGACGTCGTGGCTGCATTCCGGCCGAAAAGCGCACGGCGCGAAGCCAAGTAAGCGGCGAGCCGCCCTTTTTCCGGGCAGCCCGCCTTTTCGATCGAATGGCCTCTTACGCCCCTTCAGACGGCGCGCTCGCTGCTGGAATCAGGAAGTGCTC
The DNA here is from genome assembly GCA_035308085.1 of Trinickia sp. Lineage (GTDB taxonomy): Bacteria > Pseudomonadota > Gammaproteobacteria > Burkholderiales > Burkholderiaceae > Trinickia_A. The sequence goes on from DATGHJ010000512.1 coordinate 1,462, forward strand.
GCGGTAATACTTGAGCTCGTCGATCGACTCGTGGATATCGGCAAGCGCCGTATGCATCGCCCGCTTCTGAAAGCCCTTGTAGATCGCCGGCTGCCAGCGGCGGCACAGTTCCTTGAGCGTGCTGACGTCGAGGTTGCGGTAGTGGAAGAAGCGCTCGAGTTCCGGCATCCAGCGCGCCATGAAGCGGCGGTCCTGGCAAATCGAATTGCCGCACATCGGCGACTTGCCGGGCGGCACGTACGCGCCGAGAAACGCGCGGATCTGCTCGGCCGCATCGTTCTCAGTCACCGTGGACGCGCGCACGCGCTCGATCAGACCCGAGCGTCCGTGCGTGTTCTTGTTCCACTCGTCCATCTTGTCGAGTGCCTCGTCGCTCTGGTGGATGGCAAGCACCGGGCCTTCGACGGCCACGCCGAGCGTCGAATTGGTCACGACCACGGCAATCTCGATGATGCGGTCGGTGTCGGGCTCGAGACCCGTCATTTCCATGTCGAGCCAGACGAGGTTCATCTCGCTGCGAACGAGCGTCGGCTCGCCGACGGATTCGAGAATGTCAGTCATGAATTGCAACCTTGTTTGATGAAGCGCTGTCGCGGCGACGGGGCAGAGCCTGACCCGCGCCGGCCGATGTCCGCGAACCGCTGGCCTGCGGCGATTCGGGTGCAAAAGCGCTCGCCGGATCGGCAAGCCCCTATAATTCTCGCATAGATACAACAGGTTCCCTCGATGTCCACTCTCACCTTCACCGTCCTGTTCGTGGCCGCCGTGCTGGCAATGATCGGCACGAAGCTCTGGCTCGCGTCGCGCCAGATCCGCTTCGTCGCGGCGCACCGCGGCCGGGTCCCCGAGCAATTTGCCGGCACGATCGCGCTTGCCGCGCACCAGCGCGCCGCCGACTATACGATCGAGCGCACGCGGCTCACGATGCTCGAAGTGATCGTCAGCGCCGCGGTGCTGATCGCGCTCACGCTGCTCGGCGGCGTCGCGGCGATCAACAGCTTGGTTTCGAATTGGCTCGGCGAGGGTTACCTAGGGCAGATCGGGCTCGTCGCGGTCGTCATCGCGATTACGAGCGCGATCGACCTGCCGTTCGACTACTACCGCCAGTTCGTCGTCGAGGAACGCTTTGGCTTCAATCGGATGACGAAGCGCATTTTTTTCACTGATCTCGTCAAGGGCATCCTGCTTGGCTCGGCGCTCGGCCTGCCGCTTCTCTTCGTCTTGCTGTGGCTCATGAATCAGGCGGGCAGCCTTTGGTGGCTGTGGGCATGGGTCGTGCTCGTCGCGTTCCAGATGCTCGTGCTCGTGCTGTATCCGACGTTCATCGCCCCGCTTTTCAACAAGTTCGAACCGCTGACCGACGACGCCCTGAAAAGCCGCATCGAAGCGCTCATGAAGCGCTGCGGCTTCGCTGCGAAGGGTCTGTTCGTCATGGACGGCAGCCGCCGCTCCGCACACGGCAACGCGTACTTCACGGGCTTCGGCGCCGCCAAGCGGATCGTGTTCTTCGATACGCTGCTCGCGCGGCTGTCGGGCAGCGAGATCGAAGCGGTGCTCGCGCATGAGCTCGGCCACTTCAAGCGCCGCCACGTGATCAAGCGCATGATCGTCACGTTCGCGATCAGCCTCGCGATGCTCGCGCTGCTCGGCTGGCTCACCCAGCGCGTGTGGTTCTACGAGGGGCTCGGCGTGCAGCCGTCGATGACGGGCAGCAACAGCGGCCTCGCCCTCGTGCTGTTCTTCCTCGCGCTGCCCGTATTCATGTTCTTCGTGACGCCGCTTGGCAGCCTGAGCTCGCGCAAGCACGAATTCGAGGCGGACGCGTTCGCGGCAAGCCAGACCGGGGCGCAAGACCTGGTCAATGCGCTCGTCAAGCTGTACGAAGACAACGCGTCGACGCTCACGCCCGACCCGCTCTACACCGCGTTCTACTATTCGCATCCGCCGGCCTCGCAGCGGATCGACCGACTGTTGCGGCACGCATGAGCGGCCGCCCCGCGAAAACCGCGCGCAGCACGGACGCCGCTGCGCGCGCCGAAGGACTCGTCATCGCCGCACACGGACGCCACTACGTCGTCGCGCCCAATGGCGACGGCGCGCTTCTGCAATGCTTCCCGCGCGGCAAGAAAAGCGAGGTGGCGGTCGGCGATCGCGTCGTCTACGAGTTGACGTCGGTGGATCAAGGCGTAATCGTCGAGATCGGCGAGCGCCGCAACCTGCTGTATCGCTCGGATCAATACAAGTCGAAGCTCTTCGCCGCGAATCTCGATCAGTTGCTGATCGTGCTGGCCACCGAGCCGCATTTCAGCGAAGACCTGCTCGGCCGCGCGCTGATCGCAGCCGAGGCCAATACGCTGAAGCCCCTGATCGTGCTTAACAAAACCGATGTCGTGGCGGCCCTGCCGGCGGCGCGCGCACGCCTCGAGCCGTATCGCGCGCTTGGCTACGAGGTACTGGAGCTGTCGATCAAGACACAGCCCGGCGCGGCTCGCGAAGTCCTTGCCGAGCATCTGCACGATCATGCGACGCTGCTGCTCGGTCAATCGGGCATGGGCAAGTCGACGCTCGTGAACCTGCTCGTGCCCGACGCCGATGTGGCAACGCGCGAAATTTCGACGGCGCTCAACAGCGGCCGCCACACAACGACCTTCACCCGCCTATACCCGATGCCTACCGGCGGCGCGCTGATCGATTCACCGGGCTTTCAGGAATTCGGCCTCTACCACCTGACCGAAGGCCGCCTGGAGCGCGCGTTTCCCGAATTTCGGCCGCTCCTCGCGCACTGCCGCTTCTACAACTGCCACCACCTGCACGAACCGGGTTGCGCGATACTGGAAGCGGTCGCGGACGGTCGCGTCTCGCCCGAGCGGCATGCGCTCTATGCGCAACTGGTGCACGAGGCGAGCCAGATCGTTCGCTGAGTCCACCAGAAAACGCTCACCCGCTAGCGTCTCGAACGCGTCGACAAGGCCACCACCCACCATGCTGCGATTGATGCACGCCCCCAATCCGGTCATCGGCCAGCACTGGGTCAACGTGCTGGCGGTCGCGGGAATCCCATGCGAACTGCACAACCGCTATTTGAACGGCGCCATCGGCGAGATCCCGGCGGATCAGTGCGCGCCGGAACTGTGGCTCGTCGACGAGCGTGACGAAGCGTTGGCAAGGAGGCTGATCGAAGCGGCCTTGAACGGGCCACCGGCGGGTGCGGCGACTTGGCGATGCCAGGCGTGCGGCGAGACGCTCGAAGCGCAATTCACGCAATGCTGGCAATGCGGGGCGACACGCGATCCGCGAGCGGAGTGAGAAGCGAGGTGCCGCACCATCGCGGCCGGCACCTCGTTACGGAGCTTGCTCGGCTGCTTACGACACCCAGACGGCGATCGTCAGCATCAGCAACAGAATCATCCACAGGATGACCGCCCGCCACACGAGCCCGACGGCCGATTGAAGCGTGCGCGGCGTGCAATCGTCACCGACCGGCATCGGGCCACCGTCGCCGACCGCCAGCGCGTCGAGGCTCGACGGCTCCGCAAGCGGTCCGGCGAGCCTCGCGCCCAGCGCCCCGCTGCCGGCGGCAAGCAGCACGCCGTCGTTCACATCGGGCCACTGGCGCGAATGATTGCGCCACGCGTAAATCGCGTCTTCGAAATTACCGACGATCGCAAAGCCGAGCGAGGTGAGCCGCGCCGGCACCCAGTCGATCACAAAGAACGCACGCTGAGCAAAGTTCGAAAACGCCACAGTACGCTCGTCCGTCGGCGCCGACCACGAACGCGCGAGATATTCGGCGATCCGGTACAGCACAGCGCCAGCCGGCCCGATTGGCACCAAAAACCAGAAGAACACGCCGAACACGTGCCGGTGCGATGCGACGACCGCGTGAATCAGCGTATGCCGGACAATTTCCCCGACCGGCATATCGATGGTATCCATACCGGTCCATTCGTTGAGAATTTCCCTTGCCCGCGGCACGTCGTCGTTATTTAACGCGAGGTGAATATCGGTGAAGTAATGGCTGAATTGCCGAAACCCGAGCGTGAAATAAACGATCACGACGTTCCAGAGAAACGCCAGGACGAAATTGATGTGATAAAGGACGTAATAGACGAGCGCGACGGCAAGCGTCCACGGCAGCACGACGACGAGCCACGCCAGAATCCCATGCCTTTTCTTGCCGGCGTCGAAGCCATGCGCCGCCGACTCCGCATGATATTGAAGCAGCGCAAACACCGGATTGTTCGGCGACAGCGCACGCATCTGTTCGATTATTAGAGCCAGCAATACGGAGAAAAAAGTCATGCGAAGCGCCGTGCTATTTCGGGTTTTTGCGGTTGTCGCGTAACGATATCACAGGGTCAGAGCATTGGAACGAACGACGCCGCGCGGCCCCGGCGAACACGGCCGGCACAAGTCGGCTCAAGCGGCAAGAAACCGATAGAAAT